>JAKBHG010000053.1 GCA_021836925.1 Microcaldota archaeon
TCTCCAGGTTCTGACGACAGTGCTGGACATCAGGACCGCATTTCCGCTCTCGGGCATATCCGTTGTCGCATCGCTTCCAATCCTTCTCTTCAGCGAGAAGCGGGTACGGATTGTGCGCCAGATAGATTGGAGCACCATAATCTTCTTCGTCTCGCTCTTCGTGGTTATGGGAGCGGTTTGGCAGTCTGGATTTCTCCAGGGCGCTACCTTGGGCTCCGGGATCGGATTTGGATCCGTATCCAACATCATCCCCCTCAGCATAATAATAAGCCAGTTCGTGTCCAATGTGCCGCTCGTCATCCTCTACCTGAAACTCCTCAGCACTTCGACATTGTCCACTATATCGCTCATGGCTCTTGCCGCTGGAAGCACAATCGCAGGAAATCTGACCATACTTGGCGCGGCGAGCAATGTCATCATAATCCAGAAGGCTGAGAAGGGCTATGGCCAGACCATCCCGTTTATAGAGTTTGCGCGAATAGGCATTCCACTAACAGTGCTGAACGCGCTGGTATATCTTGCCTTCCTCACAGTAGGTCTCTGAAGGCTGTGGCTACCATCTCCCATTATAAGCGAGTGGTATCCAATAATAACCTGATTCTATGAACCCAAAGATCATCATTCTGGTAGTTGCCATAGCCGTCATTGCAGTGGTGTCCGGTGCCTATCTTGTACTGGCGAACGCGCAACCGCAGGTCGTTGTATCAGGAGACAACGTGTCAGTTTATTACACAGGATCGTTCACTAACGGCACGGTCTTCGACTCGAATGCGGGCAAGGTCCCGCTCAACTTCACTGTCGGATCAGGGATGGTAATACAGGGATTCGACCATGCAGTCATAGGCATGGGGCTGGATCAGAACAAGACGGTAACAGTTCCGGTGAATGAGGCCTATGGTCCGGTTAATCCCGCGCTTATCGTAAGCGTTCCTGCCAACGCATTCGGAAACCAGACGATCAAGGTCGGGACCATGGTGCGCGAGACAGCGAACGGCCATCTGGTGGAGGGAGTCGTGACAATGGTGAATTCCACCAACGTAACCATAGATTTCAACCCGCCGCTTGCAGGCCAGACGCTGATCTTCACGATCAGAGTGGTTGGGATAAAGAAGTAGAAGTAGCTGGCACGGATCCTGTCGCGCTAGCGGCATTGCGCGCACGGAAGTACTTCCTGTAGGCGAAGTACGCCAGGTTTCCTGCAAGAAGCGCGACGAGTGCGAAGTAAGGCACGTGGAGCAGCGGCAGCGCGATGTACATCAGCGCAACGCCGATGCCGTACGCTATCTGCGCGTTTCTTGCATGGGGGGAGGTCTTCGGCTCTATGAGCATGACAAAGGCGAGGAAGTAGTTTATGCTGAATGCCGCAGACACGATTGCCCCGATATCAGCACCTTCTGCCGAGAGCGCGAGAAGCACCTGCGAGATAATTGCGACAGCAGCGAACGAGAGCGCGGTTGGAATCCTCCTTGCCTCGTAGGCGAGAACTATCAGGATCGGGGTCAGGGAGACCGCGACACCGAGCACGTTGTACGTGCTTGCGGCCCACCACTCATCGCCCATTCCGAAGAGCGCCAGCGCAGCTATCAGACCTATCGATGCGGGATTCAGTATGTTGGTTCCCTTGAACTTTATGAAGAACTTTGAGAGTATCGCGGCTATTGATGCGAGCAGGACTAGAAGGAGCGGTGCGTTTATCGGGGCCACGGACCCTATTATAAGACCGGTTATCAGGCCCGAGAAGGGTATCCTGTACTGGCGCTTGAGGTAGAATCTCCACAGGACTATCTCGACAACCGCGGAGGCCGCTACGGCAACGATGAGTGCGGCTGGAAACGCGTGCAGGGTGTAACCAGAGATTATATCGAGTAGCGAGATCAGTGCTATCGACCACACGTACATCCCGCTGACCGTCTGGCTTAGTATCTTCATCAGATCATGGCCCCTATTGCACCACGTACCCGTTCTGGTCCACTACAACGAAGCCGTCATCGCCGAAGGACGAGTCGAAGTTGAAGCCATCGTCCCCCATGGTCGTCTCTATGAGGTAGAGCCTGTATCCCGGCGCCAGCACCAGTGTCTGCTGCTGGCTCGTGCCGGTTACGGTTATTGTAACCTTCGACGAACTGTTCCGGAGCTGCGACTGGTTAAGACTGAATCCGGCGAGGGCCGCCTTGGCCTGAGATGAGATCGGGCCCGGATAGACCAGATATGAGTAGGGATAGTACGGGGTTCCGGAGAAGAGGACCTTCGATGAATTGGCAGTTTGATTCTGTGTCGTGATTGCGGAGGAGGACCCGTTGTTGTATGTGGCGTTGATTCCCGGCTGCGGGCCTGACTGATGCATCGATAGCGCGAGTGCGGACGCGACTATTATTATGGCAGCAAATGCCGCTGCTGCGATGATCGTCTTTTGGTTCATAGAAACCGCACTCTATTTAGACGTCTTCCGTTTTATATTGCTTTGCGTATGTTTCGGTTTTAGTTCAGGAGAAGGACGTAAAGGTTCAGGAACGACGCGAAGGTCACCCAGAGCAGGTAAGGCACCATGAGCGCGAACGCGGTTCCCGAGACCTTGCGGAACTTCACCATGGCGTAGATTATCGCGATGATGAGCGCGTATATTCCTATCAGTCCGTACAGCGGAGAGCGGAGCCCGAAGAAGAGCAGGGACCAGAGCACGTTGAGCGCGAGCTGGAGCCCGAATGCGCGGAGAGCCGAGTCTGCATTCCTGTCCTTCCGCCTCCTCTCCCAGACGAGCCACGCCGAGAGGCCCATCAGCGCGAAGAGGATCGTCCATGCAGGGCCGAAGGCCCAGTTCGGAGGAGTGAACCATGGCTTGCTGAGCGATGCATACCATCCGGTGATCGAAGGAAGAGTGAATATGGAGCCGGCATTGCCGATAAGCTCGACGGTAATTATGGCGGCTACGGCCCTCAGCAGCCTACCCGAATCTGACATAGGCACAGCAACTCTCTCCAAGCGGATCGAGACCGCGTGCAGACAAGGCGGTTATCCGCCTATCTTGAACATCTTCGTGCCGCAGACGGGACAGACACCCTGCATCGCCTTCTTTCCGTTCTTCATTGTAACGGACTTGGCATCCTTCATCTCGCGCTTCTCCTTGCACTTGACGCAATACGCTTGCACCATAATATCTCCAAATCATATACCGCGTATGGGTATTTAAAGGATATCGGTTCGCCGACCAGAGCCGGCTAACCCAAGAAAGCACCATGAGCCCCCTTCTTTCCGGTTGTTGTCACCCGCCAGGAAGTCAAATGAGGTGTGCGATCCGGCCTGCTTACTATGGGAAGTGGGAGTGGAAGCGCTCGCAGTCCACGCATCTGTGAGTCTCGCAGTGCGCTGGTCCGAATATCCCTGAACCGAGCTTCTTGGCTGAGCGCACAAGCCCCTGGAATTCCACACCGTTCTGCGTGAGCACATAGACCGCATACCCCGCATCGTCAGATTTCTTCTCGAGAAGTCCGGCCTCGCACATCTCCTTCAGGTCCATGCTGAGGTTCCTCGGCGTTATCCCGGATATGAGTAGCTGTATCTCGCCGAAGTGCATTGGGGATCCCTGCACAGATTTGAAGAGTTCTATTATAGGTACGGTCCATCTCCTGCCGAGAAGATGCACCATCGAGAGAGGTCCGCACCGCCCGTTTTTTGCATACGCCATAGCCCCACACGCATTAATGGATTTTACTGGTTTATATGCATTTTGTCAGCGCAACATGCCAGCAGCACCGGGGGAGAAGAGGGAGCATGCTCGAAGGTATGGCACTCTCGCACTTCGTTAAAGGTTCAAGCTCGAGGGCGCGAACAGGGCGCTGGAGCTCCCCAAGAAGAGGCGCATCAGAGGCGCAGCGGTACTCGATGTAGACGGGTTAGATTGGCGAGTGCTTCTTTTCAGCAAGCAACACACCCCGTCTTATTAATCTGCGTGCTGATTGTAGAAAGTGAGCACAATGGAAAGCATAAGTTCACTTCTTAATCTCAGGGGAAAGACGGCGATAGTGACAGGAGGAGCCTCGGGAATAGGATACGGGATATGCTACAGGCTGGCCGAGGCAGGGGCCACTGTGGTGATAGCGAATAGGACGGCCGGCGAGGGAGAGGCCGCCGCAAGGGGATTGGCCGACAAGGGATTCGAGGCAGTTGCGATAGCGTCCGACGTCTCTCAGGAGGACCAGGTCGTGAACATGGTCAACGAGACTGTGAAGAGATTCAGGGGCATCGACATACTCTTCAACAACGCGGGGATATACCCAACGATACCGCTTGAGGAGATGACCCTCGCGGATTTCGATGCTGTGCTCTCGGTAAACCTCAAGAGCGTATTCCTGTGCACGAAGTATGCCTCCCGTGAGATGATAAAGCGCGGGAGGGGAGGGAAGATAATCAACGTGACCTCGATAGACGCGCTGCACCCGTCGTCGATAGGCCTGGCGCACTACGATGCCTCGAAACACGGCGTCTGGGGATTCACGAAGAACATAGCCCTGGAGCTCGCGCCGCACAGGATCTGGGTCAACGCGATAGCTCCCGGCGGGATACTTACGCCCGGGGTGCAGAGGCTCCAGCAGGAGACGCTGAAACCGGAGGGCATGGACATGAATACGGTGATGAAGGAGTTCCTCGAGAGGATACCGATGGGCAGGATGGTAGAGCCTGACGACATAGGAAAGGTCGCGCTCTTCCTCGCATCGGACATGTCCTCGTACATGACCGGCACGCAGATAGTGGTTGACGGTGGAGTGCTGCTGAAGTAACAGTCCGGATACTTTCT
>JAKBHG010000054.1 GCA_021836925.1 Microcaldota archaeon
CCGCAATCTTCGGCTTCTACCTCGGAATCAGGCCAGCGTCGCCGACCCAACCTGCCGTCCCTCAAGGCGATACGAGTATGTATCCCACGGAGAGCGGCTCTATCTTCGACTCCCTTATCAGCGGAGCAGCAAGCATCTGCGCCTGCACTATCCAGTAAGGGTTCCTCGCATTGAGGAGGGACATGAAGTAGATAGCATCAGCGTATTTCGAAATAGTGGCTATGTTGCCCGGGAACAGCACTACAGGTATGTCAATGCTCTCCTTTATCGACTTTGTGACGTAATCCAGGAGCTCGCCCTGTGCGCCTATGCTTCCTCCGAGCAGCATTATGTCCGCACCACCTTCAGCCGCAGCCTTAGCTGTCTTTATCGCTGTGTCCGGCGTATCATAGTCAACAGGATCTATCAGTGTTATAAGCCCGGCTCCCTTCGACTCGAGAAGCTCGTGGATGTACAGTTCGACTTTTCCCATCTTCATATTATCAACTGCTAGATTGTATCGTTAAACTTAATAAGGCTCTTATTTCCTGAACCTGCCGAGGAAATCGTTGACCATGGCCTTCCCATCCCTGTCTACGGTCCTCTCAGGCTTGAAGTTGAGTTCAGCCTTGAGCTTTGCTATGCTGACCACCCTGTCGCTCGCAAGAAAGTCGAAGTCTTCGGGGTTCATGTCGGAGAACGAGGCGAAAAGCTTCACTATGGCCGGGTTTACTGTCTTCTTCGGCGGCGGAACCCCAAGGAACGCAGCAGCCTTCTCGAACAGCTGCCTTTGCGTGTACGGCACGCCATCGGTCAGGTTGTAAACCTTGTTGACCGACTTTGGATTGTCGGCAGCCATTATCATCGCATTGACGGCATCGTCGACATGTATCAGCAATAAATGCGAATCCCCATTTCCTATGTATCTCATCTTTTGGTCCCTTATTGCCTTGAAAAGCTTGAAGTAAGGCCCCTCATAGCCATCGCCATAGAGCGTTCCTGTCCTGAAAACCGTATACAGGAAGTTGGTGTGCGCGTCGGCGAATGCCTGTATGACCTGCTCAGCCATCAGCTTCGTCTCTGCGTATGGCCCAGCAGGCTTCGTCTCCGATTCCTCGGTGAGCACAACGCCAGGTCTTCTCATTCCGTACACCTGTGTGGTGCTTATGAATATGAAGTGCACGGCCCTCTCCCCGCTGTTCGACTCTATGAACGCGTTTATCAGGTTCTCGGTCCCGACAACGTTTATATCTATGAAGTCATCTATCGACGTCCTGCTCTTCCTTCCGAGCGATGCGAAGTGGTATATCACATCAATGCCGGAGCACGCCTCCCTCAGCGACTTGGAGTGCTCCTCGTTCTTCAGCCTTATGTCGACTATGTACGGGATTACCCCCTTCGGTATCCCCTTCCATTTCTCGCTGGTGCTCGGATGCTCCCTGAAAAGGACCCTTACCTCGTCACCTCTTGCGAGAAGCCTTTTAATCAGCGCTATGCCAATCCCTGACGCTGCGCCGGTGACAAGCACAGCCCTGCTTTTCTGCCTTGAAGCGGTGCGCGCCTGCTCCCTCTTTGCACTCACTCTCTTCTCCCAGCCTCTCTTCGAGAGCGAAGGTCCAAGAGTTTTTTGCTGTGACACATTATTTGCCATCTTTCCCATCTCCTTTCTGCTCTACGTCGAGCACCTTGGTCGCGAGGCCCCTCAGCCTCTCGTGCCTCACTGCCCACCTGTTCACCATGTACGGCTCCCAGTCCTTTCCATATGGGGTGTAGACACTGAGCCGCACCTTCATCTTCATCAGCTTGCTTATCCATTTCTTGTTAGAACCTAGTGGCAGTTCAAATATTAAATCCTTCTTGTATTCCCTGCTGAAGCCAGCGAGCTTCGCTATCGTTTTCTCGTCGGAATCGAGCACTGATACATCTATTCCAGCTGCGAGAAGCTTCGAGATGTTGGATATGTACTTCTCGAATACGTGCTTGCTCGACGGTATGTCGCCGCCGTTGCTGTTTCCGCTGCTGTTTTTCTCCTTTCCTTCTTTTTTCTCTTTGCCTCTCTTCAGCGATTCCTCGAGGCCGCTGAAGTTGTATGCTGTTATCTTGACCGCGTCCTTCGGCCTGAGGTTGGTTTTTATCGTGCTGACATCAAGCTGGTACCAGAGCGGCAGCTCCATCCCTATATTCTTGTACTCCTTCCTGTATCCCCTGTATGCATCAAAGAACTCCTGCATGTCCTCTTCCCTCTCAACTTCGAACCACACCTTCGTGTCCGTGCCGTCGACTATCTTCATCACGTCGCTGAGGCACTTGTCAAGTATGCCGTGGTTGAGCCTAGATCCTATCTGGCTTAGCCTCAGCGATATGTCGGCATTGAGGTGGAGCCTGCTCGCCTGCCTTGCCAGCTGTACGTAGGCGTTGGCATTGTACCTCGCCTTCGCCGGCTCATCCACGTTGTCGTTGAGGAACGTGAGCGTGGTCCTCATACCCCTGTTATAGTTCTCCCTCGCCTCCTGCAGCGCGGCGCCGAGCGTGGCTCCTGCTATCCTCTTCTTTATGAGCCTGAATACGAAACCCTTTAGCAGGGCGTGTTTGTCAGTCAAGCGAAACACCGACTGTGGCGGGCAGGCGCGTGGCTAGCCCTTCATGAGAGTAGATTAGGATAAGGGATATAAATACTTTGGTTGCCGTTCAGTTCGAAGCCCTGAGCGCACCGAAATCCTTTTCTATCCTGTCGAGCTCTGCCAGCTCTGCTGCAATCCTTCTGGCTTCTTCCAGCCTCGGACCGAACGCGTCGAGTGCAGCCGCCTGCTTCTTTTCCAGGGTCTTCCCGGCGTTCTTCATCGCCGCGTAGGTGTCAAGCACGCCTCCCTCAATGAAGAAGCTTGTCCCTACATGTATCGAAGGGAATCCGCCAGGCCTGGTCCGCACCTCGTACCTTAACATATCGCCTTCTACCAGCGTCCCATCCCTCTCCGTTGCGAAGACCTTTATCGAGTCGCCGAGCTTTAGCCTGTCGAACAGGGCACGCTCCTTCTGGATCTTCGCCTCCTTTTCGGAAGGGACTGCATAATTCAACTGCCTTGTTATGCCAACGTCTCCCACTGTTCTTGTCGGAACCGGCGGGCTGCTTACCTGTGCCTGCATCTCCTTTGCTTCGACTATCGGGATGCCGAAAAGCAGCGTATTGACCAGCGAGATCTTCTGCGATGCCTGTTTCTTTGCCATTTCGGGCGGCATTTTCATGTATTTTACAAGATAAGCCGTCAGCCTTGAATCAAGTTCGCCGGTTGCTGCAGCCCTCTGCTCCTCGCTCTCGGAAGAGATGAGCTCAGACATAATATCTTTCAGGAAGAGCGTCTTCACAGCAGCGCTCCCTTCGAACTTCATCCGCTTGGCAGCCTCTGCCGATTCCTGCCAGCTATTCATTTTCGCTGCATGGTCGCGCGTGCGATCCTCTACGCCGGATATTTTCTGGCTCTTGAGTTTTGGATCTCCGCATGCTGCAATGATTGCGCTGAGGATGGACACCTCGACGCTGGTCATTGCCAGTGTGACGTAGTCCGCGACAGACACGGATGAGTCTGGGCGCAGGTCTAGTATCCCCTGGTCGGTTTCGCTCGTGTCCAATGACCAATAGACGTCAGTCTTGTCTGATTCTTCTGTTCTTAATCTTGCACCATCCACGGACATGGCTTTTGGCTTTGCGAGCATCGGCTTGAGAAGCCTTAGAACCAGGTCGTCCACGTAGTTTGTCGCTATCGAATTAGCCCTGTTTGTGCCGCTGTATGATACGAGATAATTCTTCAATGCAGTTTCAAGTTCCACTGTGCTGCCGACCTTTCCTCCGCTTAGCATCGATGTTATCTGCGGAGAAACGTCGATAAGCACGATTCCAGGTGCTTCCTTCTTTATCGCAGCCATCTCCTTCCTCACCTCTGCGACCAGTCCATCCCAGGCTTTTTTCGCATTTTCCCTTGCTTCTGCCACGATCTTATCCTGTACCCCTTCTCTCTCTGCGACCTTTACCATGCTCGCAAACAGCGATGCTGCAGCGAGCTTCTCGCTGACAAGGTTTATCACCTCGGTGTGCATGTCTACGCCAGTCCAGAGCTTTGAGCTTATTTCACCATATGGTTTGAGCGTCATCTCTGGAGCTGCGGCTGCCTGCGGCGCGGCTTGCGGCGTTGGAGCCGGTGCCATAGCTGGAGGAGTTGCCTTCGATGGCTGCTGCGCCGGTACCGGTGCGGGATTTTCCTCTGTCCTCAGGTCGGGCTTTACCGGCCGCCTCGGCAGCATCGTCCATAGCCTATTATCGTCAACGCAATTCTCAGCCTCTGTCCTTGCCTTGACAAGGCCGACTCCGAATTCATAAACAAGGTAGTTTGCGATAGCGCTTTTCATTCCCTGCCATGCCCTGTGCCTGTCACCCTCATATTCCGACTCTACAACCTGCTTTATCTGAGACGAGAGGTCAGGCAGCTTGAATGCCGACCTTTCCACGCCGAGCCTCACAATCCCGCTCTGCACGGGTTTCAGGAGCCTGTTAGATTCATTTACCGCCTCTGCGGCAAGCTCCTGCGGCAGACCAGTATCTGCCAGGTAGGCCCCTATCCCCCAAAATATGGCTGCCTGCGGCACCATAGTCGCGAACCTGTCCTTCTCTTCCTGCATTATCGATTTTACTTTTGTGCTCTCCCACACCGTCCCCGTCGGCTGCGCACCAGCCGCGATGGTACTATCAGGAACAGCTATGCCCTTCAGCGAAGGCCAACCGTAATAGTTTTCGCCTGCGCTTCCCC
>JAKBHG010000055.1 GCA_021836925.1 Microcaldota archaeon
GGCGTGGTGCTCAACACGAGCGTCAACATACACGGCAACCCGATAGTGATGACCCCTGCCGATGCAGTCGAGATGATGCTCGCGACCAAGACGAAATACATGTTCATCGACGGCTACTTCATGACTAACAGGAAGGGCGTGTGAGCCTGCGTTCCGGTGATCAATATGTCCATCGCGGCTGAGGAATACCTTTTTACGCTCGGGATTACCCTTGCGTTCGCAGGGACGATAGCCGCGGCATACTTCTCCAGGAAGGACATCGTTTCGGTGCTCAGGGATGCGGGATTCAGGAAGAGGCACCTGCTGTGGATCATCCTGATCGTTATCGTGTTTGCAGGGGTCGAGATGGCGGTTGTGAAGCCCACGCAGCAGCTCTTCTTCGACGACGTAATATACCAGAGCATGGCGCAGCAGCTCATCCATACCGGGCAGGCGGTCATGTGCAACTACGGCACACCAACCTCCTGCTTCTCTGGCGACATATACCATGAGCCGATAGGCCTGCCGTTCAACCTTGCGATAGGCTTCCTGCTCTTCGGGATAAGCAGGGCAACAGCCTACGGCACGCTGTTCTTCATCAGCGCGCTCGGGGTCGTGATGGCATTCCTGCTGGCGTTCGCCCTATTCAAGGACAGGTATGCCGCGCTCTTCACAGGCCTTCTCATGGCCGTCTCGCCCATCATGCTGGTATGGGCGCTACCGACCTCATCGGACATGCCCACGCTTACTTATGCGACGATGGCGCTGCTGTTCACCGTGGTATTTGCAAGGAGGAAGAGCGTACGCACGTTCGCGCTCGTTGCATTCTCGCTCGGCTTCGTGCTTTACATGAAGGTGGACTCGCTCGCGTACGCGATACTAGTGCCGATACTCTACCTGATGATAGACGACAGGTCGGTGCTGCAGTCGCTCCGCTCGAACCTGGCGCGGCTGCGCAGGAACGTGCTGAACACTAATTTCCTGCTTTTGCTGCTCGTCTTCGTGATAATCGCCGCGCCAGTGATAATATACATGTACACGGAACTCGCGATCGGCAACTACGGCGTCACGAGCACCACGACCCTGCAGAACACGTGCAACGGCATGCTTCCCGTGCTGGTAAACGGTACGTTCAGTTTTTCGAGCCTTAATGCGAACCTCTGCAGCAACGTCGCGTTCTGGCTAAACGCCTACAAGAGCGATTATGTGATGCAGCCGCTCCTGTTCACCGCCCTCGCAATTCTGGGAGCGGCCATACTCGCCTACAGGGATGCGCGCACCCTTCTCTTCATAGGCGTATGGTTCCTTATGTTGTTCTTTATCTATGCGGCGTTCTATGCGGGAGGCGTGCTCTACGGCGTGGACTGGAGGTTCATGCTGGGCCTCATCGTACAGGTCAGCCTGCTCGGGGGCATAGCCCTCTCGTATATCGCAAGGGCGATAATGACTCCGGCGCGCATAGGGATGCTGCCCAAGGCGGCGCGCGCGCCGATGAGGTACGTGGCAATCGCAGTATGCATTATCATCATAGCATGGCCGATATACTCCCTGCTGCCTTATCTGGGAGTGAGCCCGGTGAATATACCGCAGGCCAACGGCGCGAGGTTCTACGAGAATTTCATCTACAACAACACGGCAAACATACCCAGGAGCTGCATAGTCATGTCATACGACCCGACGTTCTTCAACATAAACGGCTTCACATCGGCGCAGCTCGGATACCTCGACACGAGCACATACCAGAAATACGAGAGCGAATACGGCTGCGTGGTCATCGACTATGGGTACTGGTGCGGCACGCCGAACAGCATCTGCAGCCAGGTCGCAAGCGGCTTCAACCTTTCCACTATAAGCATGGCTACGGATCCGATCAACGGCAAGACATATGCGCTTTACAGAATTGTTGGAGTCAAGTAGGGGCAGCCAATCAGTCCCTGCCCATGTTCTTCAGTATCGTCTTGAGAATCAGGTAGCCGTCCTGCCACGTCCTGAGCTTCCCGCTGCCGGTAGCCCTCTTCTTCTCCATGCTCGGCACCTCAAGGACCCTCAGGCGCGCCTTCCTCGCCCGTATGTTTATCTCGGTCTCTATCCCGAAGCCCTTCTCCTTCAGCTTCAGCCTCTTGAACGATCCCTTGGAGAAGCTCCTGTAGCCGTAGCACATGTCGCTGTAACGCGAGCCGTATATCAGGTTGACAAGGGTGACGAAGCCCTTGTTCGCCAGCCTCCTGTAGAGGGGCATGTCGTCGGAACCGCCGCCGGTGAGATACCTTGAGCCCATGCATATGTCATAGCCGGTCTCGATGCCGGTTATGAGGAGCCTGAGCTCGTCTGGCCGGTTCGATAGGTCCGCGTCCATAGAAATTATCACTTTGCCTTTCGCGGCGTTGAACCCCATTATCAGTGCGGAGCCCTTGCCGCGCGTGTCGTATATCACCTTTGCGCCAAGCGATTTGGCGATTCCGATCGTGCCGTCATCCGAATGCCTGTCGACTACAAGGATCTCGTACTGGTAATCTGCAAGGGCTTCCTTGACTCCGCGGATGACCTTGCCTATGTTGTCCCTCTCATTCCATGTAGGTATGACGATGCTAACATAAGGAGTGCCGCGCTTCTTGCTTTGGGGATGCATGCGATCAACACAGTCATGAATGCTGGGATTGGGAGGCCTGCTTCGGCTTCTTCTTCCTCCCGACGAGCAGCGATGCGATTATCAGTGCCACTATCACCACTACCGCCGCGATTATCAGCAGCTCTAGCATGCCGAAGCTCAGCAGGCCGACAGGTGACTTCGGCAAAAGCTTTATGGTGTATATGGTAGCGTAATGCGAGCCGTTGTGGTAGTACTGTGCCGCTACCGATGCAGGGAAAGAGTAGTTGCCCACTATCGGCTTGTAGCCGAATGACACCGTCGCTATCCCTCCGGGCGCGATAGATACGGTCTCGTTGCGCGTGGCGTTCTGGAGGGCATAGAGCGGCGATGTAAGGAACGAGACGTTCGCGTCGATCGCGTAGGGGCCGTAGTTGAGCATCGATGCCTCGACCTTGCCGCCCTTCTGCGTCATGTTGGCTATCAGCAGCGAGCTCTGCGTGAACTTGTTTATGTACTGCTCGCACGGGTACAGGGTCACGAACGTGCTGGATCCCTGGTTGTACACGACTACAAACGACTCTATGTAGGTGCCGTTTGATGATAGGTTCTGCAGGTATATCTTCGATACGTTGGACGTGTTTGCATTGAGAGAGGGAATGTATATCTCACTCTGGTTCGTCGTGGCGCCGCTTATGATGGGTGATATGGCCACCTGCTGGGCAGGGCCGTCGCCGCTGTTGCTCAGGTTGAACGTCATGTAGCTGTGCGCATTCGTTATCGCGCCCAGCGAGCAGCTGCCGGTAAGCGTTACCGTGTACGCTGAACTGATCGCGGACAGCGCCGCTACTGATACGATAGAAAGCAGAAGGTATCGGAGGAATGTTCCTGACATGCAAGCATCCCGTCGGTCCGCGAAAGGGGCCGACAACGTATAAATATTAGCAAAAAGCTATATAATCTTACACCACCGAGAGAAAGAAAGGTTGAAGGAATTGGGAGTAGAGAAGCTGATGGGAATCGCTGGCACCGCGCTGAAGAGCAACTTCGTCAAGCTGAAAAGGCCCTACAAGCTGAACTTCTGCATAACATACAACTGCCAGAGCAGGTGCAGGACATGCAACATCTGGCAGATCAGGCCGAAGGGCGAGCTCACCATAGGGGAGATACAGAAGTTCGCAGCTGCAAACCCATACTTCAAATGGATAGAGCTAACTGGAGGGGAGCCTTTCCTGAGGTCGGATATCGTCGAGATAGCCAAGGCGTTCAAGGGGGGCTCGAACGGGCTGTACATACTGACTATGCCGACGAACTCGCTCTGCGACCATGCGATGGTCGAGGCGAAGCTCAGGCAGATCCTAGACCTAGATATTCCGAGGGTGGCGATAACGGTGAGCCTCGACGGATACAAGGAGCTGCACGACATGATAAGGGGCATACCCGGCAACTACGAGAAGGCGATAGACATGTTCAAGAGGCTGAAGGAGCTCAGGAAGAGCTACGGCAACCTCTACTTCGTGTTCGGGTACACGCTCAGCAAGCTAAACATGGGGAAGTTCGAGGAGACGTTCCAAGCCGTGAAGAGGGAGATACCCGACATAAGGTACAACGACTTCCACATCAACCTGGCGCAGGTCTCTACTAACTACTACAACAACGGCGGCATGGACATAACGCCCAACGACCCGGTTGTCGTCAAGGAGCTGGCCGACTTCATAGGCAGCAGGGAGGCGACCGCGAGCGCGATAAACATAATAGAGAACGCGTTCCTGAGGAAGCTGCTCGAATACGCAAGGACAGGCATCACACCGATACCGAGCAGGAGCCTCGAGGCCTCGGTCTACCTCGACAGCTTCGGCAACGTGTTCCCTTCGATAATGTGGGACATGAAGATAGGCAACGTCAGGGACACGGGCTTCAGCCTCGATGGAATACTCAGGGGCGAGCAGGCAAGGCATGCAAGGGATGAGAAGAGGAAGGGCAACGAGCCCCAGCACTGGACGTCATGCGAGGCGTACCAGTCCCTCACCGGCAGCGTGATAAGCATACTCTCTTGAGATTTGCTGCCTGCTATCTTATCCTGCCGCCGACAACGCCATCGCTATCGTCCACGGAGAGCAACATAACCCCCTTTTCAGTTTCGACTCCGAGGACTAGCACCTCCGAGATAAAGTTGGCCACCTGCTTCGGCTTGAAGTTCACCAC
>JAKBHG010000056.1 GCA_021836925.1 Microcaldota archaeon
GACCTCTTCACCGCAGGCTGGTTGAGCAAATCGTCTGCCGTACTCTCACCGATATTAATTGTCAAAATAGCCTTATATCGCTTTCCAGGATTAGCATTACCTTGATGGCAACCTCATATGCCGGATGGCGTGTACTCCTGGCCGCTGTTGTTTATGAAAATAGTGTAAGTCGATGCAACGAAGTTTGTGCAGTAAGTTCCGCCGCTAGAGTAAGTCGAGCAGCTCCTCTGTGTAGCGTTGTTAACGAACACCAAGAGAGTTTATTCACCTTCGCCATACTGCTGGACAAGGCTTCCGATGTTGAACGCGACGTCGAAGTTGTTGCCCTGTATCGTATATGTGCTCGCATTTATAGTCGTCAGGTTCGGGTAGTAGTACCTTTTCCCCCCGATGGTGTAGCCGACACCTGCTATCGTCTGCCCATATCCGTACGAGCTGTTGTACGGCGCACGCGCAAGCTGCGCTGAAGTCAGGCTCTGCAGAGGCGGGTCGTAGGTCACCTCTATGTCAGAGAGGGAATAGCCGCTCGGGACCGACCCCTTGAGCATCACATTATTGTTGCTGTCCTCCGGTGTGCCATAGAACCATGATATGTAATTGTTTATGAAGTCCTGCGCGAGGTAGATTGTTGTCCCGTTGTATGCAACCCCTATGCTGACCGTCGTGTGCGCAGGGTCTAGGATGTTGTACCTGTGCCCGTTGTTGCAGCACTGGAGGTCATTGTAGACAAGGTTGTGCTCCATCTGTGCAAGGGATGAAAGTACGCTTATGCCGTTGCTCCTGTAGATGTAGGCGATGTTCTCGCTTACCGCACCCCTTCCACCTAAGAGGGTGTACCGCATGTACGGCTTCATCCCGTATACGTCCCAGTGGCTGAAATATCCACTGAGCAGCATGCTGTCAGCGTGCTGCTGTCCCGATGTCTCGTTTGAGAGCGACACGTTCTTCAGTCCGAATGTGTTCCTATCTGTGTTTATCAGCGACAGGTCATATGCGATAGTCTGGTTCTGCGGAATGGTCGTCTGGCTAATCGTCGTCGTAGGGTAAGAGAGGTTTTCCGTAGTTGTGAATATTGTCGGCAGCGAGTTCGGAAGACCATTTATTATGAAATAGAATACGAATGCGATTACGATCGCCAATGCCACAAGGAAAGCCGTCGTGCCCGCGCCCATCCAATCACTTACTCTACTTTTTTACGCATAACTTATTAAATATCCTTATTTCATTCCTTTTGAGCTAATAATCTAACGTGATGTTTTGGTTTCCGTTTCAAAGAGATTGGACAAGGTATTTTCAGCTTCGAAGAAAGCAAGGGTGGCGCTTCTGATAAATACCGCGAACACGGACCCGAACTTCTCTTATCTTACTGGATTCACAGGCACCTTTGAGGGATCGCTGCTTATAGCGCTGCCAAAGAAGGAGATCCTTCTTGTAAGCCCGCTCGAGTATGGTGTTGCAAAGAAGATGAAGCCGAAGGAGATGCAGATAGTGCTCATGGAGAGCAGGAAGAAGATAGAAGCGACGCTCAAGAAATACCTTAAGGGAAAGACAGTGGGGATAAACGGCAGCTTCATGCCTTTCAGGCTGTACAAGAGGCTGAAGAAGCTCTCTGGAGCAAAGAGGCTTGTCGACATATCGGAGGCTTTCTACTCAGCGAGAAACATCAAGGACGAGAGCGAGATAGCGATGATAAGGGGGGCGAACAGCATAATAAAGAGGGCATTGCGCAAGATACCAAAGTATTTCAAGGATGGGGTGACAGAGCGTGAGATAGCGACAAAGCTCAACGAGCTCGCTATCGAATTCGGGGGCGATGGTCCATCATTCCCCACAATAGTGTGCTTCGGCGCCAATTCTGCGATACCGCACTATGTCCCCGCGGATGCAAGGTTGGAACCTAACAGCTTTGTCCTAATAGACTGCGGGACAAAGTACGGGAACTACTGCTCTGATGTGACAAGGACATTCATCTACAAGCCAAAGAAAAAATCGGAGAAGTACAGAAAGATGATGGACATGTACAAGACGGTGAAGGAGGCGCAGCTCCTTGCGCTAAAGAGCGTAAAGCCAGGCGTAAAGGGAAGCGTGCCGCACAACATCGCTGCTGAGCACATAGACAAGGCGTTCAATGGGCGGTACAAAGGGAAGTTCATCCACACCCTCGGACACGCGATAGGCATAGAGGTTCACGACCCAGGAACAGGATTCTTCCCTTCCGAGACCGACAAGCTAAGGGAAGGGATGGTGATAAGCGATGAGCCTGGCATCTACGTGAATGGCTTTGGTGGAGTCAGGATAGAGGATGACGTCCTTGTAACTAAGAAGGGCGCGAAGATACTTTGAATCCTCTTATTTTGAGAGCATGGCATTGAGTTCAGCTCCGTCCACATTGAGCCTGTACTTCGACATTATCACGTTCCTCAGCTCGTCCGCTGTCATCTTTTTTCCAGCTTCCCTTTGAGTATCAAGTATCAGCGCGGAAAGTCCGTCTCCGCTTATCCTTTTGAGGCGCTTGATTGCTATGAGATCCTCTACGCTCTCCTTCTTCAGCGACATCTCCTTCAGCAGTTCGTCAACAGCCTGCTTCGTTATAATACCATCGGCATACTCGGAAAAAAGGTCGGCGAGCCTTCTCTCCTCTATCGAGTCGACAGCGAACCCGCCCCTCCTGAGCTCTGTGAATTTTTGTATAAGCATGTTCGCAACGAAGTTCGGGTCCGCCTTTGTCGAGGCTGTTATCGCCTTGTATAGCGGCAGTTTCGGCGAAGTCAGGAGCTGTTCCGCAAGCCCCTTGTTCTGCAGCTTTGCAAGCAGCTTTTTCTTCTCATTCTCAACATCTAGAGCTGACGTGCCGGCCGCCTTGAGTTTTTCCTTTGTTATGAGGATGGGCCTTGCATCGGTCTCTGGGTACATCCTCGATCCCCCTGGAAGCGGCCTGAGGAACTTTGTGGTGCAGAGCTCGGTGTTCGCCGTTCCCCTTGTTTCAAGCGGAATCCCGACAAGCGCATACTTCGCCCTGTCGATCGCGAGCTTCACCGCGCTCTCTACATTGCTCTTCTGCCCCGCGATTATTATGAATGCATCCCCCTCCTCAAGTCCAAGCCTGCTGTTGAGTTCTTCCAGCTCCTTACCGCTGAATCCATAGGCGGCAAGATTCTCATCACTGTGTATTAGGCCGTTGACCTTTGCCATCTTCGCATAATCGCTGATCTCCGAGCCCAATCTCCTGTCGGGATTCACCTCCTTCCCCAGCAGGCCCTTGAATCCCTTCAATCTGAGCGCATGAGCCACTCCCTTCTTCTCAAGATGGTTTGCTATAATCCTTACGCTGCTGCCCCTGAACATGCCTGTGACATCAATCGCGTTGTCAACAGAGGCGTTCGACTTCTTCAGCAGCTCCTTAATCTCGAGCAGCCTCTGCTGCCTCAATACCTCATTTTCCACGAACCTGTCCAGCTTGTCCACTTCCTGAAGGCCTTTTATCTCTACTCTCGCACCTCCTTTTATCGAGACGTTGACGTCTTGCCTGATTGAACCTATCCCGCGCTGGACCTTTCCCGATACCCTAAGCAGCGTTCCAATGTAGAGCGCGATGGCCTTGGCAGCTTTAGGCGTCGGTATATACGGGTCCGTGTCTATTTCCACAAGCGGAATCCCCAACCTGTCGGGGTTGTAAGTTATCTCGTCCTCCTTTGACGATACGATGCCGGACGACTCTTCCTCAAGGAATATCGAAGGCATCTTTATCCTGTGACCCTCCACCTCTATCTCGCCGTCTACTGCGACTAGCACCGTCCTCTGGAAGGCGCTCGGGTCGCTGCCGTCGACAACTTCCTTCCTCATCGGCTGCAGCTCGTCTATAATGTGCATGTTCATTGAGCCGGCAAGCGCAAGCGCCACGTCCAGTGCCTCTTCGTTAAGCTTGTGCGGCGGCTCCTCATCCAACTCCACAAGGCAGGTGTTCCGCTCCGGCACCATATACACGAACTTCCTGCCGCGCAGCTCCTCGAACTCGGCCGACCTGTCTATGTTGCCGAGCTCCCCGGCTACAGCGCGCTGAAACCTGCTCACCGTTCCAAGCATCTCAGGATTTTCAGGTATCGCAGCGGGGCAGTCGCAGAACAGCTTCTTCGCGGTTGCTAGCCTCTGATGGATCTCGAGCCCGCACATGAAGCCCAGCTCCTTGTATCTGGTTTCATCGTCTACCCTGCCTTCTTTGGCCATAAACATCACAGCAAAAATTCATCGTACGTTATCCTGTCGTTTATCTCTCCGGCTATGTTCTTGTTTAGGAGCTCCTTTGCCCTCTCGTTGTCATAGTTTCCAAGCAGCCACCCGAGCTTCACATAAGCGGTTTCCGGAGTCATGTCCTCGCAGAACACTACGCCCGCGTTGTTGAGGACCCTGAGCGGAGCATATACGTTCGGATGCACCCTTCCATAGATGGTCTGGGACGTCATTCCGACCACTGCGCTCTCGCCTATCGCGCTCTTGATGTGCGGCAACCACGATCTTCCTTCGTGGGCAACGTCTATCGGGGTGTGGCCGAGCCCCGTGCCCTCTATTATGAATCCCCTGTAGCCCTTTTCAAGGTAATACTGCATAACCTCCGGGTCGGAATTCGGATGGGTCTTTAGCAGCGCGACAAGTGGCTCGAACTTGGTTTCTGCCCTTACTTTTGCGGATGACTTTCCTATCTTCCTATAGTCGCCTACATATGCTATCTTGCCGTCCAGCGTG
>JAKBHG010000003.1 GCA_021836925.1 Microcaldota archaeon
GCGCTGACAGGCTCGACTACGCTCTGAAGGAGTTCTACTATTGGGAAAACAGGGATGCTTCAAGAGAGTGTTTGGATGGCCTTACCGTCCTTGATGGTAAAATAGTATTCAAACACCGGAAACCGGCAGAGGCTTTCGGAAGGAACTACATGGAAATACAGAATATGCATTGGGGCGGCACGGTGGCAGCCACGCAATATTACCTTCTCAGTGAACTGCTGAGAGCAGGACTTAAAAAGGGCATAATAGTTATAGGGGATCTGAACGCCGACGATGCATATGTAATGGAAAAGCTCAAGAAAGCAGGCGACGTTACGTTGGATAATTATTTCAGATTGTTATCTTACAAGGGCAGGCTTCCGGAAGCTGGAAGGGCAGGGGGCCAAAAAGTGGTAAAGAAGTTTAGGTATGTGGACCCGGAGTACATGGAAAATGGCGGGCTCGTGAGGCTGAGCGAAATCGATGCTGGCTACAGAAGGCTTCTCGATGCCAGCAGGGAGCGGAGCAGCAAAGGAGTGACGATAAATGTATCCTTCGGGCGGGACTAGCGTTCCTTCTTGCATTTTTCCAGATATCCGTCATACCTGTGCATGTACCTGACCATGCCCGCGACTATCGGGCGCGCCTTCGCGTCTATGTAATACCTCCTGAACTTTCCCTCCTTCTTCTGTCGGACTATCATGCAGTCGAGGAGGCACTTGAGGTTGTGAGACACCAGCGTCTGCTGCGATTTCGTCGCCTTCATTAGCTCTGATACTGTCATGGGGCTGGCCAGCAGCCTCTCTAGTATTACGAACCTGCCCGCATTAGACACCGCCCCGAAGAGCATTTCGCTGCTATTTTTCGCCATGTACGCACCAGACCGGTTTATCAGCATGAATTATATTCAAAGATTTTTATATGAAAGATTTTAAATGTTTGGTAAAGGAATAGTAACGGTGTTACAGTGCCGATGATGGATGAAGACACAAGGAAGTATGTGAAGGAGCTCTTCTCGAAGGAGCTGGAAGGCGACGTGAACATAATGCTATTCACTGATGGCGACGGCAAGAAGTGCGAGACATGCAAGTACGCGGTGCAGCTCTTCTCCGAGTTGGCTGAATTGGATGGCAGGCTGAAGATCACTGCCTATGACATGGCGAAGAAGCCGAAGGAGGCGAAGTTCCTCGGAGTCGAAGGGGTGCCTGCCGTGGTCCTCGGTGGCAAAAGGATATACAACCTGTATTACTTCGGAGTGCCTTCCGGCCATGAGTTTGCAGCCCTTCTGGATGACATAAGCGACGTGTCGAAGAACAGGACAAGGCTGCAGGAATCCACGAAGGAGAAGCTGAAGGGGATCGATAAGAATATAAACATCAAAGTGTTTGTAACGCCGACATGCCCTTACTGCCCGGGCGCAGTCAGGATGGCGCACCAGTTCGCCATAGAGAACAGCAGGATAAGCGGGCAGATGATAGAGGCAATGGAGTTCCAGGACCTGGCGCAGAAGTTCGGCGTCATGGGCGTGCCGAAGATCGTCATAAATGACAGCATCTCATTCGAGGGGGCTGTGCCGGAAAAGGTCTTCCTTGAGAAGGTTCTCGAAGCGGCAAAATAGCACCAGCACGGACCGGCGCAAGTTTATTTATATTTCCCGGCGCCAGTCTACAACTGGTGATCTTATTACTTTCGGAATAAAGGGAAGGAGCTATATCGGAGTCAGCGGTGCCTCCTCGGTTAAAGAGGCGCTTGAAGTCACAGGGGCTTTTTCCGCGGCAGGATTGGACTGTGACAGCGGACATGTCCCGATGATGGGATTCCAAGTATCGTACAAGAGCGTCAAGTACGGCTTCAGCGGGGGGAACAGACGCGTACCGAGATTCGACGCACTGCCCGGCCTGATGGAAGCGGTCAACGGGAAGGTATTTGCCACCGTGCACTACTATACGAAATCAGAGGAAAATCTGCGCAGGGAGATCGGTGCGGTGCTGAACAACGGACTGATTTTCCCGAATGGAATCGTCGACGGCCTGCAGATAAACGGCATCTGGCCTTCCCAAAAGCTTATGGCTGATTTAAAGAAGGCTTTCCCGGGCCTGAAGGTCATATTGCAGCTTTCGCCGGACAAGGGCGATATTGAGGTGGAGAACGCCGCCAGTGACCTCGCGCGTGATGACTACGGTGCCGACTACCTGCTGATAGATTTCTCGCGCGGCACTGGGAAGGAGATTGATGTAGAGAGTGCGGCAGATGCGTACCGCATGCTCAGGAACGGCGGCGCCCAAACCCCCGTGGCGTTCGCAGGTGGGCTGACCGGAGAGAATGTTGTTGGGATATTAGGCAGGCTCTCCTCAAAGATAGGAACAGAGAACTTCTCGATAGATGCGGAAGGGGGCCTGAGGGACAGGCTCGGTGATGGATTCGGCAATGACGAGCTCAACATGGAAAAGGTAAGGGCTTACCTAAGGAACGCCGCAAAGGCGTTCTCCAAATGATGCATTGGAATTACTTCGTGGCCTTGGACCTCGCCAGCAGCAGGGAGTTTGAGACCACGGTAACCGAGCTGAATGCCATAGCAAGGGCGGAAAGCATGGGCAGGAAACTGTACATGCTTATCGTGAAGAAGGGTATCAGAGCGCCAGCGGCTACGGGTATGAGTATCGCGTTATAGCCGAACGCCCAGAGGAGGTTCTGCCTTATCTTGGACATTGTCCTTCTGCTCAGTTCCAGCGCGGTGAAAGCGTCGTAGATGCTGTTCCTGACCAGGATTATGCCGCCGGCCTGTATGGCCACCTCGGTCCCTGCACCTATTGCTATGCCAAGGTCCGCCTTCGTCAACGCCGGCGCGTCGTTCACGCCGTCGCCCACCATCGCGACTACCTTGCCTGACTTTTGCAAATCCGCAATCTTCTCCATCTTCTGCTCCGGTTTCGAGTTGGCGATGACGTTTTTTATGCCGAGCTGCCCTGCCACAGCTCTAGCGACACGCTCATTGTCCCCTGTCACAAGCCATACCTCCTTGCCGGAACCCTGCAGTGCATCTATGGCCGCTTTGCTGTCATCCTTCAGCATATCGGCCAGTGCTATCAAACCTATTACCTTATCGTCAACTCCGACTATCAGCGCGGTCTTCCCGTCGGATTCCAGTTTCTGGAGCTGCGTTTCGGAATCTTTCGGCAGCGGCTTGCCGAACAGCTCCCTGCTACCTATTGTTATCTTCTTGCCGGCCCCGTCGAACGCGGTTACCCCGAATCCCTGCTTATAGCCGAACTTCTTTGGAAATTCCGTCTTTATTTTCTCGGACGCGGCCCTGGCGATTATCGCCTTGCCGAGCACATGCTCTGAATTCATTTCGGCAGTTGCCGCGAATCTGAGCACATGCTTCGCGTCATATGTGGAAAGTGGCACGATATCCGTTACCTCTGGCTTGCCTTTTGTCAATGTGCCTGTCTTGTCGAGCACTATGGCGCTGACCTTGCTTGCTATCTGGAGGCTCTCGCCGCTCTTGACCAGGATGCCTTCCTTCGCCGCCCTTCCTGATGAGACCAGAAGCGCTGCGGGAGTAGCTATGCCAAGCGCACATGGGCACGCTATTATCAGAACGCTCACGAAGATTAGTATGGATACATTAAGGCCTACGCTTCCAGCTAAGTACCACGCAAGCGCGGCTGCAATGCCGATCAGCACTACAGTTGGAACGAAATAGGATGACACCTTGTCGGCAAGCCTCTGGATGGGTACCTTGCTTGATGCCGCATCCCTGACAATCTTTATTATTTGGGCGAGTGCGGTGTCCTCGCCTACCTTGGAGGCCTTTATCTTCAGCGCGCTTGTTGCGTTTATCGTTCCGCCGGTCACTTTGTCGCCATTCCTCTTCGTGACAGGCATGCTCTCGCCGGTAATCATGGATTCGTCAACGGAGCTTTCACCCTCTATGACGATCGAGTCTGTCGGTATTTTCTCCCCGGGCTTGACGAGAAGCATGTCACCTTCATTGACATGCTCTATAGGTATGTCTGTTATGCTGTTCCCTTTCACCAGATGCGCTATCTTCGGCTGGAGCGCTACTAGAGCCGATACTGCAGTTGACGCCCTTGACTCTGCGAGCCTCTGCATGTACGTTCCTGTAAGTATCAGGGCTATTATGATTGTCGAGGTGTCGTAATAGACGCCGCCGGTTGGAAAGATCGCGGGGAAGAGCACTACAACAGTGCTGTACGCCCAGGCGGCGCTCGTACCTATGGCTATGAGCGTGTCCATGTTCGCGGACCTGTGCTTTACCGCATCTATTATCCCCGCATAGAACCTCTGCCCGGAATAGAACTGGACTATGCTGGCAAGCACGAGCATGATGTAGTTGCCGGCTGCGCCGAGATTAATGACGTACTCCAACAGTATTACTGCAATGGAAAGCGGCCATGATACGATGAGCGCCCTCTTCAGGGTCTTCATCTCAAGCGCAGGCTTGTCGAACTGGAGCTTGCACGTAGTGCTGCAGAAGTAATATTTCTTCCCCTCCCTCTCGCTGCTGAGCGCGGAACCCTTTTCCTCCACGTACATTCCGCATATCGGGTCGTTAGCCATTACTTCGCCTTCCCCCTCCTCGCGGTCGCTTCAACAGACTGGCTTGCTACTTTAAGGTTGCAGCTGTCGTGCGCAGAGCACCACTCATGGCACTCGTCTGCAAGCCCCTTGCTCCTGTAATGGAGCTTGCATATGCTGCACTGGTACGTGTTGTCGTTCATCTTTTTGCATACCTGTCCGGCTCACTGTCGAACTTCACCTTGCAGGCAGCGGAGCAGAATACGTATGTCCTCCCGCCATGGCTGCTCCTGAATCTGGAATCTTCAGCCACATTCATATTGCATATCGGATCCTTCATTTGACCACACCATTAGGTATGGGGTTTTGAAGCATATAAATAGTTTAGTCAAGCGGCTGCATGCATCAATGCACCTGGACAGATCCACTAAATTCCGTCTTTTGAATTGAGCTTGAGCGCATCGCCCGCTGCAGGGATCGAACCTGCGACCTACTGGTTAACAGCCAGTCGCTCTACCACTGAGCTAAGCGGGCATGATGAGTCAATGGCGCGCTTGCGCCTGCTCTTAATTTTATATGCAAAAGTATTTATTGATGGCAACTCAGTGCCTGAATATCAGGCTTATCAAGTACTGTACCGCGTATACAGGCTCGTAGACTATCGGGAACGCTACAGGACCTCCGCCGAGGGCGATGTAGTCGTTGGCTATGCCCGACCTTGTGGCTATCGTTATGTTTGCCTCCCTGCTTATAATCGGGCTCTGGGCAGAGCTGACGTGGAGCGTGGTGTGGTATGTACCGGGCACGGACTCGTTCACCGTGTAGGTGAACCTCCTCTGCGTGCCATGCAGCGCTATTACGCTCTCGGTCAGGTTCCATGACGAAAGGCCAGTCATGCTTATGTCGAACGGGCTGTCAGAAACGCCGGTGTTGTTTATCGTGACGTCGATTGTAGCAGGCTGGCCCGGGCCCACGTTCAGGTAGGTAGGGCTGACGTTTATGCTGAAAACATCCGGCGTGACGTTTACGTACGCCTTGAACGTGACGCTCCCCAGCTTCGAATAGTTGCCCGTGTTGATTGCCGTGAGATTGAAGCTGTACGTGCCGTTTGCCGCCGAGGCCGAAGGCGTTATCTGCGCCGAGAGATACTTCGTGTTGAGCGCCGAGTTCTCTGTCACCCAGCCGTTAGGGGTCCCGGAAACATAGAGCTCGTTCCAGCCGTATTCGTACAGTGTGCCGTTCGCGCTCTGGGTTAATGAGGATATTGTGACATAGAAGGTCTGGCCTGGCCCGACCCTGCCGATGTAGACGGTGCCGTTGTTGTGCACCGTGAGGCTGTGAGGTTCCGTTATGCTTACGTATGGCGTAGCCGCAGCTGCCGAAGAAAACAGCGCAAGTGCTGCCAGAATGGCAATTGCCACCATGTATTTCATTTTTCGCGCCTCGGTTATTGTTGTCAGGCAAAGGTTAAAAATTAGACTGCGCTGCGCTATCTGCGTCCTTTTGCGCCCTTTATTGAATTTATCACGCTAGTGAGGTTGCCTGTCAGCTCCCTCCTCGTGCCCTCGTTGGATATTATAACATCAGCCATGGCTATTGCCTCCCTTATCCCCCATCCGCTCTCTACGCGGTCGCGCTTCTCCAGACCGTTCCTCATGGCCGCGTCGTCCATTCGCGCGCGTTCTTCAAGTCTGCTGTACCTTTCATTCCTCGGGGTAGACAGTGCTATGACGCACATGCCTGCACCGAGCTGCTCCCTGAGGCTGTGTATCTCGGCCGGACTCCTTATGCCGATTATTGCCACATCCCCCTTTTCCTTCTTCGCAGCCATCCCGGCAAACTTCGCCACTGCAGCCTGCCCGTGCCTCTTTCTCAGTTCCGTCGAAAAGCTGCGCAGGCTGTTTGGGTCTACGCGCACATGCTGTTCTTTCATGAGCCGCCTTACGAAGGCGCCCATCTCTATAACCGAGAAGCCGTGCGCCTTTAGGATGCGTGCAGCGGTCGATTTGCCGGCGCCCGGCATCCCAGTAATGCAGATGATCATGCAATCACGTATACTTCACACTGAAAGCAACGACCTGTTCGATCGTATGCCCTGGCAGGTTCGAGTAGCTGTAGTTGAGCCAGGCATAGCCGGTGAAGGTATTGCCCAGGTTGCCGGTAGCCCTTGCCCCGCTGTTCGTGTAGCAGTAAGCGGATACCAGCGTTGCGTTGCTTGTCGGCAAAGAGGGATTGGGTATCGCGTTTGCCGGATAGAACGATGTTCCCGAACCGCTATCAGGCAGCACAAAGGAGTTGCCCGTGGCGGGCGCGTCTCCAGTAGTGTTCTGCTCTGAGGAGCAGGCAAAACCGTTTATTGTTATAGTACCCCCGGTGGCCTGGAGAATGACCACGCTGAGCACGCCAGTGGTGTTTATCGAATATGAGACACAGCTGAACGCCGGGGACGGCGTGCAGCTTTCCGGTGAAAGAGAGGCATTGAACGCGCCGAGGTTCGCGATTATGAACAGGGCCGCGGTTATTATCACTATGGCTATGCCGTACGATATCAGGAAGTCGAGCGCCGCCTGCGCTCTCCGCGCTGCATGAGTCATCGCAACCCTCTACACAATGAAATCATCGCCGGACTCTTCGCGGTCGGATGCCTGCTTGGGCTGCTTGCCCACGTTTATCTTCACGCCGTTGTCGTCCCTGGTTATCTTTATGTCGAACTCCTTGTCGCTGAACTCCCCGCTTTCAAGGAGCCTCTGCAGTTCCTCATATGTGTAGGAGCCTATGTCCCTCGCGGACGTGCCCCTCTCGCTGAGTATGCTCTTCCTCCTTTCGACTATGTTCTCCTTGTCCAGCTCAGCATATGATAGCGACAGCTTCGGTATCTCCTTTGATTCGAAGAGGCTCTCGATGTCCACATCTATCGGCTTGTATCCCTCATCCTGCAATATGAACGGAAGCACCGCCGAGAACTCTTCTTTTATCTTGCTCACCAGCGCACTTATCTTGTCCCTGGCGCCGCCAACCACGAACGACTCGTTGTTCAGGAATCCCACAAACGCGTTCTGGTTGTCGTCCTTGACTATGTCCTGCAGCAACTGGGATATGAGCCTCAGTATCACTATGCCTGACTTCTCGCCGAAGTGCTGGACATACTGCGCCAGGTTGTTTATCTTTATTACACCCATGACGTTGTCCGCGCCCGCCTTTATCGCCTTTTCCACCTCTCCCGATATCCTCTCCTCGTCCGGGAGGTCTATCAGCGGGTCGAAGCGCTTGCCCTTCTTCCTGAGGAATAGGGTTACCAGGCTTCTTACCTCCATCGGGTCGAACGGCTTCTTGATGTAGTAGTTAGCGCCGTACTGTATGCCCTTGAACCTGTTGCTCGTCGGATCCATGGCGCTTACAAGTATTACAATCGTGTTCTTGAGTTCCGGGTCGCTCTTTATCGTCTGGCATATGTCCAGCCCGTCGCGGTTCGGCAGCATTAGGTCCAGCACCACCAGGTCGGGGTGCTCCTTTCTGACGAATGGGAGCGCCTGGCCTCCGTCATAGAGCTGTGATATCTCATACTCCTTTCCTATCGATAGCGCCATGAGCTTGTTTATGTTAGGGTCATCCTCGACTATCAGCACCTTGCGCAGCTTGTCGGAACCGTCCGCCAGTATGTAGTACGTCATCATGCCACCGGTCGCCCTGGACGCTATAGCCTTGTCCCTCTCCAGTTCCGAGAGCACGGACTTTAGGCTGTCTTCAGGTATGCCGCTTGAGAATGCGTCGTCCCTTAGCTCGTTGTAGGATATCTGCTGCTTATCGTTTATCCTCGAAAGAAGGTCGCTCTTGAGTTCATCAGAGGTCTCCGGCATGATGGTCACCAGACCTATTTGTGAAAGAAGAATAATATTGCTTTGCAATGCCCCTGCGGGCTACTTTGCAGCCGCCTTCGCCCTCCTCTGCTTGTACGCCACCGGCAATATGAAGTAGAACTTGCTTCCCTTACCCAGCTCCGAGTCCACCTTTATCTTGCCGTGGTGCAGCGACACTATCTCCCTGGTTATCGACAGCCCGAGGCCCGTGCCCGCTCCAGGCTGCATGACGAGCTCCTTCTTCGGCGCCTGGTAGAATTCCCTGAAGAGCCTGCGCTTGTCCTCTGGGCTTATACCTATTCCAGTGTCGATAACGTCGAACTCTATGCTTTTCCTGGTCTTCCTGAACATGTGTACGGTTATGCCACCCTTATCGGTGAACTTGATGGAGTTGCCGATGAGGTTTACGAAAACCTGTATCAGCCTGTTCGGGTCCGCGATTATCGGCGGCACGTCGTAGTCTACATTCCACTTGAATTCCAGGCCCTTGTTGACCGCAGACTCCTCCAGCGACTTTATCGTCGGGTTGTTGTACATGTCCCTGAGGTTGACCTCGCGCACGTCGAGCTTCACCTTGTCGGACTCGAGCTTCGCCGCGTCGAGCACCTGCTGTATTATCAGCATGAGCCTTGACGACTCGTCTATTATCGTGCTCAGGTACTCCTTCTGCTCGGGGCTGAGCTCCCCGAACTCTCCGTTGCGTATCAGCTTGGCGAAGCCCTCTATGTTGGTCAGGGGCGTCTTGAGCTCATGGGATATGTTGTAGATGAACTGGGACTTGAGGTCGCCTACCCCCTTCAGCTTCGCTACCTCGCTCTGGCTGTTCCTCAGCTTCATCTCAAGGTCGTCCAGCGTCCGCTTTGTAAGCAGCTCCTTGATAAGTATTATGTAGCTCACGCTCCCGTCTGCCTTCTTGAAGAGCCTGATGGAATGCGTTGCAGGAACAGGAACGCCGTCGCGCCTCTTCACATTGACGTACGAGTTGTCGACCTTTCCGTACCTCTTCGCATAGTTGAGATCCCTGTCGAGTATTTTCTCATCCTCATATACCGACCTCAGCTCCTTGCCTATAAGGTCCTCCTTCGCGTATCCAAGCACGCTCTCCGCGGGCATGTTGCAGCTGTCTATGTAGCCGATGTCCGTTGATATTATCGCTATGTCCGAAGTGCTTTCAAGGAACCCGTACAGCCCGTCCGTCACCGCCGCGAGATACTTCTCGCTGTCTGCCTTCTCTATAAGCAGCATGGCGCCGCCCTCAGTCCTCATCGCGACTATCTTCGAGTATATTGGTATCGCGCTGTTTGGCATTATATCTGCGTATAGCACCGCACTTCCTGAATCGCTTTTGAGAAGTTCCTCGAGCGACGACTTCGCCCTGGCCCTATCGGACTCCTTTACCAGATTCGCAATGTTTATCCCTTCGAGCATCTGTGGGGTATAGCCGAATATCCTCTCGAAGTTGTCGGCTGCCGCGGTCACTGACAGTTCGCCGTTCACCGAGACTACGGTTACGTCGCCGCTGTTCATTATTAGCCTGTTGACGCTGCTCAGCATCTCCGTGTCGGTAATGTCTGCAACGCTTATGTGCATCAGCGACTTGTTCACCATCGTGGCCATGGCTGAATACCTCCGGACCTTCCCCATCACTTCCAGGCTAAGCGAGTATGCCTTCCTTTTAGCCGCCTCGACCTCCTGGAAGTCTATACCGAATATCTTCTGCACGTCGGAATAGCTGTTGTTGAGTTCGGGAAATTCCTTCCGCACCCTCGCATTGGCCTTCACTACCTTGTTTGTCGGGGCGGCGAGCACCTGCATGCCTGAGCCATCGAACGCCGCGTTGAAGTACTCAACTAAGCTGAGGTTCCTCGACGCCTCGGACTTGTAGTTTATCGCATATCCCACGAGGTGCGCCGCGATATAGACGCTGTCGACAATGTCCTGGCTGAACCTGCCTTGGATCTTCGAATAGAGTTCGATTAGGTGGGTAACCCTGCCATTGGCCATTACCGGCACTACGGCACAGCTGCTGTAGCCTTCGGCGTGCCTGCTTACCAACTCCGGAAAATCAGAGTACTCGCTGAGCTGGTTGTCGATGTACGGCTTCTTCGTGTTGATTAGGTAGTTTGACAGCGCGCTGCTCGTAGAGCTGCCGACAGGGTTCATTACCGCACGGTCCAGCCCGAAGAATTCCTTTATCCGCGAGGAGAACTGCGTAGATATGTCGCTCTTGTCAGAGCCGCTGTTCGCTATGGGAATCAGCTCGTCGAAAAGCTTCTGCAGCACGAGATTGTCTGCCATATTGGAGCACCGCCGCGATTTCACTGCGCCGGTAATATTTATATTCAGTGATATATTAATATCTCTGTGGATTCAGGATGTTTCAAGGTAACGAAAAGGAAGGTGGCAGCATGCAGCCAAAAAAACTCTTTGATGGAGTGTACGTTCATGAAAGCAAGATACTCACGGTGAACTTGGCAAGGGGATCCAAGGTGTACGGCGAGGAGCTCTTCGAGTTAGGCAGCGCTGAGTATAGGTCCTGGAATCCGTACAGGAGCAAGCTCTCCGCGGCGATACTCAACGGACTGAAGAACATGGTTATAGAGAAGGGCAATTCCGTACTGTACCTTGGCGCTGCAACCGGCACGACGGCGAGCCACGTCAGCGACATAGTCGGCGAGAAGGGCAGGGTCTACTGCATCGAGTTCTCCGAGAGGAATATGAGGAGCCTGATCGAGGTTTGCGCCAGAAGGAAGAACATGCTGCCGATACTTGCAGATGTGAGGTATGTGGAAAAATACAGGGAGATGGTGCAGGAGTGTGACGTACTTTACCAGGACGTCTCGGCTAAGGAGCAGGCCGATATAATAAAGAAGAACGCCGTTTTCCTGAAGAAGGGCGGCTATGCATACTTCGCGATAAAGTCGCAGAGCATAGACATATCCAGGAAGCCAGAAGAGGTTTTCGAGGAGGTGAAGGCGGAAATCGCCGACACGTTCGAAGTGGTCGAGACAGTGAGGCTGGAGCCGTATGATGAGATGCATCTCTTCATGGTACTAAAGAAGAGATGAGCGCCTCGGCGGCATGGAAAGAGATTTAGAAGATGGTTGAGATTTGGTTGGTATGGCGGAATTTGGCAGCCTGGCAACGGCGATTAAGCTTGCAAGGTCTTCCGGCACAAGCCTATTCTGCAGGTATTGCGGGAATGAGACAGTCGCAGTAGGCAGCAAGGGTGTGTGCTCCAACTGCGAGATGCCGGTCGAACAGAACCAAAAGGCGTTCTCGGAAAGGAACGCGGAGATATTCCAGACGGCCAAGTCCATAAAAAGCGCGGTAGGGAAAGGCGACTTCGACAGCGCAGTGAAGGTGTACGAAGAGGCCTTCGCAAAGTACCGCGACCCCGGTATGCTGTATGCCGAGAGCCTTGTGAAGATAAAGCAGTCGAACGCGGCGATTGCGCAGATAAGATACGACAGAAAAGGTTTCATGGAGGAGAACACCGCGTACAGGAACAGCGGCGCGAAGCTCGTCAGCGAGGCCAAGCTGCTCCTGTTTAAAGCGATAAGCGCATGCAATGCGGCGATGGCCGCAGGGCCGACCCCTGGCAATGCGTACCTGCTCTTCCTGTGCTACAGCAAAATAGGGAATGCAAGGGCCTCGTCGAATGCCATCGGACTAATAGAGAAGGCAGGCAACACGTATCTCAGCATGTATGCAAGGATGGCGTACGACTCGACAGTCCGAGACTACAAAGCACTGGAACGGGACTCGGAGGCCATGCTTAACAGCGAAAACTTCTCGGTGAACGCGCTGTTCTACCTCGCGCTTGCAGCGCTTAGGAATGGGAATGAGAAGTATGCGAAAAGCATAATGGAAGGCGCAAAAGGGTTTGTTGGCAGCAGCCTTACCCTCCTTCAGAAAGATATGGAACGCTTCGAACAGAGCCTCATGTGATAAGCGGCACATACATGTGCGCGTCACTTCCTCTTCTCTTCGGCCTTCAGCCGCCTGTTTATCGATTCGAGCTTCCGCATGTCTAGGTGCGAATCGTTCTTCCCTATCCCTGAATTGACTACGTACTCCCTCAGTGCTGCGGGCAGTATTCCCTTCTTCCTGAGCCCCGCTATGGTGGGTGCCCTTGGATCGTCCCATCCGCTGAGCCTTCCATCCTGTATCGCCTTCCTTATGTCGGACTTGTGCGGGAAGTCATGCGACGCTATGAGCAATCCTATGTCAAGGGTGTGGGGCTGCTCCCAGCCGAGCGCGTCGTAGAGATATTTCTGCTTGACGCTGTTCATCTCGTGCTCCTTGCCCCTTATCACAAGGTTCACGGCCATCTCGTGGTCGTCTATCACTACGGAGAAGTTGTAGAGAGGCCATACCCTGTACTTGCTGCCTGTGATAGGATGGCTCTTGTCTATTATCCTGAACATCGGCCAGTCCCTGACCGAGGGATTAGGGTGCTGCATGTCGGTCTTCATCCTGAGGACTGCTTCGCCCTCCTTTGAAGTCGAATGCATGCTCTTCCATTTCTTCATATTCTCTGCCGGGGCCGAGCCCCTGCACGCGCAGCTTATGCCCTCCCTCTTGTTCTTCTGCATCAATTCCCTGGGGCACGTGCACACATAAGCGTGACCGGACCCGATCAGCTGCTCCGCATACTTGTAATATATCTCGAGGCGCTCGCTCTGCTTGAACACGCCCGCTATGGAGCATTCGAGCCATTCGAGATCTTCAACGATGAGCCTGTATGCCTCAACGTTGGGCTCCTTTGTCCTTGGGTCCGTGTCTTCGAACCGCAGGAAGAACTTGCCAGGGTACTTCTTCGAGTACTCGTCGCACAGGATTGCGACCTTGGAATGCCCGATGGTAAGGTAACCGCTCGGGTTCGGGGCAAACCTAGTGTTAACCGCGGTGCCTGGGCCGGCCCATTGCAGGTCCGGAAGGCCCTCTCTCTGCTCATGCTCCGGGAAGGTGTACTTGCCGACCTCAACTTCTATTTCCTCCTTTGAAAGAGCGTTTACCTCTCCGACGACTTTGTCAATTATCTTCTTGAGGTCCTTGAAACCGAGGCTTTTCGCGTCGGGGACTTCCGCGAATATCTTGTTCAGGACTATGCCGGATTCTGCCTTGCCGTAGTCGTGCGCATTCTTCAGTGCGAACTTCCTCGCAGCCTCAGTAATCCTGTCTTCAGCTTCCGACATATCCCACGCCGATTAATTCAAGGCTTTTCAACGCATTTAACCATTACTGGCTGACTACCTTCAATTCCATCTGGTATGCAGTGCCGTTGTAATACACAGAATATCCAGAGCTGCTCTCCACCACCGAGGCCATCGCAAAGAGCTTTATTGTAGAGTTTATTGGAAGAAGTGGTGAGATGGACACGGACTGCGTTGCCAGCGGCGAAGCGATCGGCAACTCACCTCTAGAACTACTTAGATTAATGTACTTTGGCAGTGTCAGGAGAGCGCTAGCTGACATAATGACGTTGCTGGTGACCGTATTGCTGCTAAGGTACTCCTGCAGGCCATATGGTGAAATCGTAGACAGTGATACGTAGAACCCGTTCTGTTCCGATGTGTAGTATGATATGGTATGGTTGTTCTCCATCGTCTGGAGCATTGAGGTAAGCGAGGCGTTGCCTGAAGGCGAAAGCCCCGTGGTGTTCAGGTGCACGTCCTGCTTGTATCCCGATACGGTTGCATTTACGTACCCTTGGGCTATACCTATAGACGTGCCGCTCGGGACTGTCGTCGTCGTGGATGTGCTGGAGTTGTTGTTGCCGAATCCACCTATCGAGGTTATGAACATGAAAGCCACGAAAATAGACCCGCTAAGCAGTATGAGCTTTTTCTTCTTCAGATCGTCCATAGAAAGCACTGTTGAATTGCGCGGCCAGTGGGGTCGCGAGAAACTAATGCAAGCAATATATATTTATTGCCTCCCATTTTTAATTCTATTCTGTTTCTGGTCATAAGACATAGGAACAGCACATAGAGTATAAAGTGATAAACATGTCTTTCAACGATAAGGACTTTCTGGAGATAGAGTACGATGCACGTGACAAGGATAGCGACAGGCTCATATCCACCACTTCGGAGCAGCATGCCAAGGATGCGGACGCCTACAATAAGGATGTAAGGTACGGTCCCGCGCTTGTCATACTCGGCACGCACAGCATAATAAAGGGCCTTGACCGCGAGTTGCGAGGCATGGAGCTGAACTCGGCGAAGAAGTTCACCTTCGGGCCCGAAGACGCGTTCGGGACAAGGCAGGAGGACCTTGTCAGGGTCATGCCCCTCTCGGAATTCAGGGCGAGGAACATAAACCCGTACCCGGGCATGCACGTCGACCTCGAGGACGCGCACGCCATAGTAAAGAGCGTCAACTCCGGCAGGGTTGTCGTCGACTTAAACCATGAATTCGCGGGCCACAGCATAGAGTACGAGGTAAAGGTGCTGCGCAGGCTCGACAAGACAGAGGACAAGATAGCGGCCCTTGGGAAGACATACGCGGCTGAACCTACCGGAGTGAGCATATCCAACGGAACTGCGACTCTGGAGTACGGGGCGAAGGTGAGCAAGAATATCGACTACTTCATCGGCAGGGCAAACGTGATTGCTGCTTCGTTCTCGTACATAGACGGGATAAGCAAGGTCAACGTGAAGGAGGAGTATGAGAAGGCAGCCGAGAAGGACAATGGGAAGGAAAACGCGGGTGTAGATTGACGGCCCGCACATGGGCACATACACTCTTTATATTTTCTTCCTATATTATCTCGACCTGCATGGATTGCAATGAAAAAGTAGAGGTGCAGAAGGCCCAGTCGGCTATGGAGTACCTGATGACGTACGGCTGGGCGATACTTGTCATTGCAGTAGTGCTAGGGGTTCTGTTTCAGCTCGGCGTTTTCAACAGCAGTAATCTTGGACCCAGGGCGCAGCCAGGCTCATGCCATGTCTACAGGCCTGACGGCACCGGGACAACCAACTACATCAGTCTCGAAGGTGCCTGCAACGGCGAACTGCCGCAGTATGCGGCCACAGGGCAGGGGCAGATCACCATAAGCAAGGAATTTCTGCAGAATAACTCATTTACTATACTGGCGTGGGTATACTGGCCACCAGGCACGAATCTAGGTAGTTTTGACCATGGGTATGCCTGGTCTGGCCCTTCCACCCAGGATGAGGGGTTTGGGATATTTGAACGCAGTGACCACTGGTATCTGAACTTTTATGGCGACGATCTCCAATGCAACGGCGGCCCGGTTGCAGGTAAGTGGTACATGTTCGGTGCGAGTTGGAATAACGCCACAAAAAATCAGACCATCTGGGTAAATGGGGCACTGAACTGCACTAGAACAAGCTCTGGCTCTTTAGTTACCGGCGAGCCGCTATACCTATTAAGCGCCACAGGCACCTGGGACGGCACCGCAGCATTAGGTGGCGGGTACGTATCAAACGTGCAGCTGTACAACACCCCGCTGGCTTACAATAGCATAAGGGCCCTTTACCTTGAAGGGATCGGCGGCGCGCCAGAAAACCTGCAGAACCTCGTGGGCTGGTGGCCCCTTAACGGGAACGCGCAGGACTACTCGGGAAACATTAAGAACGGGCAGATAAGCGGAAGCGTCACGTTCACCAGCCAGTGGATGAACGGGTATACTGCGCCGTGATAGTATGAAACTGCAATCGGCGATGGAGTACCTGATGACGTACGGATGGGCGATACTGATCATCGCGGTCGTCCTCGGGGCCCTGTTCGAACTGGGTATCTTCAACGGCTCTAACCTCGGGCCGCGGGCACAGCCCGGATCGTGCCACGTATTCCGGCCAGGAGGGCCAGGCACCAACGCGAACCTGAACCTCGCAGGTGTTTGCAACGGAGAGCTGCCGCAGTACGTGGCGCAGTTCAATGGAGGTCCAGCCATACTCATATCACCTGTTTCAGAGAATAATGGTTTCCCTGATGGTTATACGATGACCGCATGGGTTAATTATGCAAGCCCTGTTACTGTGTGTGGCTATGCTCTTGGAATGGAAGATAGTAGCAGCCAGCCACGAGGCGGCTTGGTGCTGTCTTGCAATAGCGAACCTCAGCCATACGGCGAGACCATAAATCAGACAGGGTACGATGTGGGGGCTCCTCCGGCGACTAAGTCTACGCTATTATTCGGACAGTGGTACTTCATCGCTGTAGATTGGAACGCCTCCGCACAGAGCATTTCGTTTTATCTCAACGGTCAGATTGTTGGGTCTCCAGCTACAGATCCTATACTTCCCACGACAATGGTGATGAAGAATACACCCTATTATGTGATAGGAGGACAGGATACCGGCGGTGGATACAATGGTTATGAAGCGAATGCACAGATGTATAATGCTGCACTGTCGTCAAATGATATAAATGCACTGTATCAGGAAGGTATAGGTGGCGCACCAATAGCGCTGCAGAACCTCGTAGGGTGGTGGCCCCTTAACGGGAACG
>JAKBHG010000057.1 GCA_021836925.1 Microcaldota archaeon
GCATGGATAGGGTGGAGAGAGATCGGATCACAAAAGCCATTGATGGCTACCGGATGTCCAGTTTCAGGAAGAGCGTGCTTCTTGCTACGCTTGATATACCAGAGGGCCAGACTAGGACTTACAAGGACATAGCAGAAATGATAGGCAAGCCTAGGGCATTCAGGGCAGTCGGCACGGCGTTGAAGAACAATCCGCTTGCTCCGGCAATCCCGTGCCACAGAGTGGTAAAGAGCGACAGCAGCATCGGCAACTACACGCGCATGGGCAGGAACGCCTCGGGTGCGAAGGAGAGCATGCTGAAATCGGAAGGAGTGGACATAAGAAACGGCAAGGTCGTATGGCGAAGCCAGTCCAAGTCCAGTCGAAGCTAGCATAGCTTTTTGACGAACCAGCAGCTCATGTATTTACGCTTTCCCTCACCATAAATATCGGTGAAACTATGTTCAGACATAAGAATAAGAGCGCTGAGCAGACAGTAACTGCGACAGAATCTGATAGAAGTGCACAGGCTACAACAGTAGCTCAGGCTGAAACCGCGGCGCCAACCAGTATGAAAAGGGGTACCGGCTGGATGGATCAAGACGAGAAGGTGTTAGGCGAGTTCAATGGAGCTCACTTATACAGCAAGTCGGCAGAAAGGGAGGCCATAGAAGCGAGTTTTAATGCAGGAATGAAAATGGGTTCGCTCAGATTTGAATATGGCTCGGCACGCGAAGCACGCATGTCTACTAAGGGTCGAGACGCACAAAATTCTGCCAAACGTGCAAAGGATAACGCAATGCAGCTCAGAGTGAATTCTGCCAAGACCATAGTGACGAACAAACGGCTTGTGTTACTAGGTGGAAACGAGGAGGTACTTTTCGAACTGCCTCTGCTCGAACTGCAGGAGATAAAGAGGAGCATACAGGGCGTCAGAGCCTCGAATGAAGAGGCGAAGAAAAAGACGGAGGCTGCAAAAGAGAACAAGGGATTTCTCGACCGCAGAAAGGAGACCAACGAGAAGTATGGCTACAAGGCAGACATTAAATGGTTATGCGATGTGGCTATAGACAACAGCATGTTAAAGACTCGCGAAGTGATAATAACCTGCGGACACTTCAGTGTTGATGACATAAACAGGTTCTTCAATCCGAAGTACAGCGACGGCACCATGCACAGGGGGTGGAAGTACACGCCAGGCAAGGGATTCATGTATGGACAGAGCATGGGTTACAACATTAAGCTCTCGGAACCTGAAAAGGCGGAGGAACTGATTAGTTTATTGAGAAGCAGGATACAAGGAGTCAATCTATATACGCAGGATAAGACCGAGATGATAGTAGACTTCCTTGGGAGACGGCCTACTTGGCTCGTATAAGGTTTGTTGAAGGAATGTAATAGGACCGGCGCAACGCGCGCCGGCCGCCTTTCTTTTTCTACCCACACCCACCAAGGCGTACCTATCTCCTGCTTACCCCTATTGGAGCATGAGCCTGCATCTCGGGATGGGAACCTGAAATTCCCACGCGCCTTTCCTGCACGGCCACGGATGCCCTCTGCCTGCCGCTGCCGGTCAGCATGAGGGGCTTCCCCACCTCGAGCTTGCTGGCGAAGTCGAGCATGCCGCGCTCCTTGAGCCTGTTGAGCGTATACCACACCGAGCTCTTCGAGAACCCGAAGACGTCGCTCATGTAATCCACGAACTTCGAGGCGCTGTCTATCTGATCAGGGCCGATCTCATTCAGAACCAGCAGCTCGCGATCGCTGAGCCTGACCTTTTCCTTTTCCAGTTCTAACTCTACCCTACTATATGCCATTTGGGACAACCAAGCACCTCGGAATTTATTTTTTAAGAGGTTAAGCGCCCAAATGGCATGAGAAGTGGGAATCCGTGCACTTATTGTTCAGATACGTCGGCCTTATAGCGCCAGCGCTCATGCTGCCTATGATCCAGAAAAAGACGACTTTCTGCTGCATGAGTTGCTGCATCTAAACCAATCCCGCGCTTCACAATTCACGGTTCTTTCTACTAAACCTTCTTGCTGCACTTATATTTAAACCTTCTGTGCAACAAAAATCAAAAATAAAAGCCAACCGCTTCCATCTCTTCAGCAGCATACCGAGGGATTTTGCCTACTTTATTGCGGTGAATCCCCTGTAGCTTTTCTTTACTTCCTTGAAGCCCGCTTCGGACAGGCGCTTGGCCACGCCGCTGGCATAGTCCACCTTATGCTCCAACGGTATCCGCCCGCCGCCCACGAAATGGTATATCCTACCACCCCTCTTCAATATGCGGTACAGCCCCTTGTAGAATTCTAGTGAATACAGTTTGCCCTCCAGCTTGACGTTCGGTGGATCATGCATGATCACGTCAAAACTGTTCTCATGCATCAACTTTACCGACTCGTAGACGTCTTGGTTGTTAACCTTTATGCGCTTGTTGCCAAATACCTTCCTGGACCACGGGTTCGCCTTTGCGATTTCAATCACGCTGGCAGACACCTCGTACGTCGCCACCTCGGCTGCGCCGTGTTCCAGCAGCTTTATCGCGGAGTAGCCCAAACCGAAGCATGTGTCCAGGGCCTTGCCATGTACGCCGCCCAGAGAGTTGACCTTGAGGCCGGCCTCATCCACTGGCTTCGACACCGATACGGTGTGCATCATGCTCCCGCTTATCCAGAGCGTCGGCGGCCAGTCGATGTGCGGCTCGTAGAGCCTGTAGGTGTGATTGTTCTCGAAGAGGTATATGTACATCAGGGAACTGTTCTCGATGAGGTAGCACTTCTCATTCTCGCGCTTCCGCGCTATCCTATTGAGCAGCGCCATGTCCAGCTCCTGGCCGTCGGGCAGCAGCACTTTCCCATCGCCTATGGTTACCTCATTGGTTGTCAGGCCGAGGTCTAGGCTAATCTTCATTTTTCCCGGCGGGGCTTGCGCTAACTTTGATATGTGATAACCGGATATTACGAAACCCTGCACGTCCCTCACGTACTCTATTACCGCGGCGCGCTTATTAGCGTTTTCCATCAGGGAGCCCGTGCCTCAGACGCATGCGATGTCGCCGAAGGAATGCAGCTGCTGGCCCACCTCGTCGTTCGCGTTGAATACCTCTATCTGGACGTTCCTCTCCTCAGCGAGCGCCAGCACCTTCTGCATCTCCGCATCGCCGAGGACGCTGTCGTTGACCAGGACACGCGCCGCTGAGTAGCTGTCGACCGCTTCCATCACTTTCTTTGCGCCATGCTTTGACTTGTCGGCCGACAGCCCCGTGAGGAACTCGTCCATCAGCTTGAACTCGCGCCTTATGCGTTCCTTGTGGAGCAGGCCTTCGACCTTGTCGCTCTTTATGAGCTCGTAGACTCCCGACCGCTCGGCGTTGCTCACTGCCTCGTAGATTATCCTCTTCTCCACGCCCTTCATCGCATTGTTGTCCTCCGAATATTTCTTCACGTCCTGTGCTGTGAACCCCGGGCTGGCTATTATGACCGTGTCGACGTCCATCTGCTTCGCTTCCTTTAGTATGTTGTCGTAGTACTTGTTCTGCGCGGCCGTGAAATCCTTCTGGCTCATCCTCTTGCTGAGACCGGCGTACATCTCGCTGCCGAACTTTATACCGTAGCCGAGCAGGTAGGCCTCCAACGCCTTCTCGTCGTCTGCCACTATTATGCCGAGCCTCGGCTTCCTCGAATCGGACACCGCATCCTTCAGTACTTTTACCATGTAGTCCGGCCACGCCGCTTTCTTTATAGTGACCACGTCGTCCGGCGCGATGTTGAGCGTGTGGTAGCTGTTCAGGCTCACGTATTCCATCGGCCTCGCGTACGTTATCTTCCCGGTCGCCCTGAGCCTGCCGGCGTTCTTGTCCAGCTCGGTCTTCTCCACCGCGACTGTTATAACCACGTCCTTCATCTCGCCCTTGTCGCTCTCGCTGGACTTGAACTTCCTCCTGCTCTCCGCGGTCATGGTGTCGCCGGTAAAGGTCACCCTCTGTATCGCCCAGAGGTCGTCGAACGTCTCTACCCTGAGCTTTACGGTGCCTTCCGACTCGTTGAACTTCATTATCCTCATTGTGCACACCTTCTTTGCGCGGCGCGGCGCAATGCTAATGCACAGCACAACTATTTTTAAGTTGCTGCTGCATATCTCTGTAGATTCGCATGTATTTCATGTTTTCTATACTGTCGGACCTGCTCGGCCTGGTCAGCGGTTCGTATGCAATAGTTGCGCACCTCATGAACCAGTACGGCTACGTTGCCATCTTCAGCATGATGGCCCTCGAAGGATCATCGATACCGATACCGAGCGAGGTGGTGCTGCCCCTCACGGGGGCGCTCGCGCAACAGCACATCATCAGCCTGTACCTGGGCTTCATCGCCGCGCTCGCAGGCAGCATATTGGGACTCGCGGTCGACTACTACATAGGCTACTACCTAGGCAAGGACGTCGTCTACAAGCACCTGGGCAGGCTCCACATCGATAAGGAGAGCCTTGACGCTTTCGATGCATGGTTCGAGAGGAACGGCATCGCAGCGGTGCTGTTCTCGAGGCTCGTCCCGGTCATAAGAACCGCAATGAGCTTTC
>JAKBHG010000058.1 GCA_021836925.1 Microcaldota archaeon
TCTTGAACGTCGGGATCCTCTTCTTCGAGAGCCCGTCCGCTGGCTTCCTGCCCGTTATGCTCTGGAGGAGCCTCTTCGCTCCGGCCTGCGCCTTCTCGTCGTTGCCGGTGCCTATGTTCAGCACTACCCTGTTTATGCGGATTGCAGTCATGGGGTTCTGGCTGCCGATGCCAGCGGAGCCCTTCCCGGACCCGTTCTCCTTCACAATGGTTTTCTCTTCCTGCATAATCAGACCACTATCATTATGTTCTTGACCAGCGTCTCGAATTTCTCGCCCTCTTCAGGCACTATGACCACAGAGGCATCACGCTTCCTGTCGCCCTTGCTGAGCTGGCTGACCTTCCCGTATGTGCCCACGTGCACGCCGTCTATGACGAAGCACTTCGCGCCGTTCTCAAGCTTAAGCACCTTCTCGACGTTGCCGCCCTTTACTATGATTGAATCGTTAGTGTTCGCTTCGGCCGTGACATTCCTGCCATCGTGCAACCTGAGCACCAGCTTTCCTCCACGGGCCTTGTACTTGCCCACGACCTTGTAGGTGTTCGATTCCGCCTGGCCCTCTTTGCTGACGTCTTCGAGCTCCATCTTGCCAAGGCCGTTTATGCCGAGCCTCTTTGAGAGCTTCTCTGAGACTACGCCGACCACGTCGCTGAATCCCACAGGATATTTCGGCTCGCGTATTACCTTGCCGTTGACCTGGATGCTGCCGCGCTTTATCGCGCGGTCCGCTTCCGATGTGGTGGAAACGTAGCCCATCTGCTTGAGCGCATATGAGAGCGCGACCGACCTGCTGAGGCTGTGCCTTCCCGCATTGGGCTTCCTCACGTAGTCGAACTCCTTCCTGTGCACCGCAAAGAACTTCGGCGCTGCAAGGCTTTTCACGTGTCTCTTGTTACCCTTTCTTGCCATGAGCATCACTTTGTTTCTGTACTGGGAACTGCAGCCTCGACGGCCGTTGCGACAGGCTTCTCCTTATCGGCCGCTGCGTCCTTCTTCTCTGCTTCCTGCTTCGCCTGCGGCTTGACCTGCGCCGAGGTGTCAACGGATTTCGGCTTCGCCTTCGGCGCCTCCTCCTTCCTCTTCTGGACCTGGAGGCCGAGCTTCTTCGCCCTTATCTTGTCCTCAAGATTGAGGTCCGTTATGTAAACGTTTGACGCGCTGACCTGTATGCTTCTCTCCTTTCCGCGCGCGTTCTTCCTTACAAGCGAGTCGATCATTATCCTTCCGTTGGAAAGCGCGACTCCTATCACCTTTCCGGTGGTGCCCCTCTTCGCGCCCGCCGTGAGCTTCACCGTGTCGCCCTTCGCGATGCGCACTGCATTCGTCTTTATGTTGAGCTTCTGCCTGAGCGCCTTGTCTATGTGTGAATGGAGGAAGTGCTGCCTCTCGTGAAGCGGCGCAGTCATCCTGTGCTTCCTCTGCTTCCTCGGCTTCGAGCTCTTTATCATCAGATCACCCTCTGGGCTATGCCCGCGAGCTTTATGTTCCTCTCTACCACTTCACGGGCCATGGCGCCCTTGACTTCCGTGCCTATCGGCAGGTTGGCGTCGTTTATCAGTATGGCCGCATTGTCCTCGAACCTGACTCGCATCCCGTTGGCCCTCCTCATCGGCGCGGTCTGCCTTATTATGACTGCGCGCACCTTCTTCTTCACGTACTGCGGCGTGCCGACCTTTACGCTGGCCATCACCACGTCGCCTATTCCGGAAGCGGGGTTCCTCTTGTATGCCTGTCCCTTGCCGAACTTGTTTATTATGCTCAGGACCTTGGCGCCGCTGTTGTCTGCGCAGACCAGCCTCGAGCTTGGTATAAGCGTCTTCGATATCTTCGTTGAAAGGGCCTTCATCGTATTGCACCATGCATTAATGAATCAATCGTTCTGTGTCTTCAGCACCGCGGTGACCACGAAAGCCTTCATCTTGCTCAGCTTCCTCGTGCCCTCTATGCGCACCGTGTCGCCAACCCTCGCTGCCAGGCAGTCAGGGTTGTAGGCGTGTATCTTTGACCTGCGCCTCAGATGCCTCTCGTACTTCTTGAGATATATCGTGTAGTCGCGCTCGACTATCACGCTCTTCCTGCTCTTGTCGCTGATCACGACTCCCTCTATCACGTTGCCATGGGTCTTCAGATTACCATGGATAGGGCACTTTGGATCGTTGCATTCCAAGCAATCACTTCATTCTTTCGCAGGCACAGGTTTGTTGCTATGCCTTTCTTCTTCTGTAGAATTTTAACGCTTTCTCGAGCCGCTCGTGGGGCCTGAAGGATATCTCTTCGCCATCGACGACGAACTTTTCGTTGTCGGCAAGAAACTCGAAAACCGAATTCTTCTTGGCTACTGTCCTTGTCCTGCCCTTGTCGCTTATGTGGAAGGTGTTCTTCGTCTCCATCACGACCGTGCCTGATATCCCTATCTGGCCCGGATCGCTGCAGTTGACGACCCTTACGCGCAAGCCGTTGAGCTCGTGGAGCACTATGTTCCTATTATTATAAATCCCCATAGAATTTAAACCTTTCTGTCAGACGTGTATTCAAGACGCGCATGCAGTATGCGCCTATACCTGCCTTATCATGACGCGGTCCGTTATGTTCGTCACGCGGTCTATGTCGAACCTGAGCGTCGATCCGTAGTGCGTCTTTACCAATATGCTGTTCCTGTTCAGGTCTATGTCTTCGACGCGTCCTATGTATGCGCCTATCTCGTTTATCACTTTCTTGTTCTTCATCCTGGAGTTCTTTATTGCCCTCTTCTTGAGGAAGTTGCTGAACTCCGATATGCCATAGCCGAACATTACAGAGACCGCGCTCAGCAGCAGGAATTCCCAGAAGTATATCTGCGCCGCGAACCACGCCGACAGTATGTACAGCAGCGCGAGCGATATTATTCCATAACCTATGTAAGTGCCCTGATTTATCGTCCTGTACCTCTGCCTCTTCTTCCCCAGGTCTATCACCCTGCCTATGAAGTAGAGCATAAGTGAAATGGGGAACATCATGAGAAAGCCCTCGGCGCCGAACGAGAACAGTACAAGCGGATTGGAGGTCTTTGCCGCAGCGCTGCTGTAGCTGCCGTAGCTTATGACCAGCGATATTATGAAGAATATTATCGATGCGATGTAGAATATGAAACTTACCCTGTCTATGCTGAATCCGAGGCCCCTGAACGACCTGACGAGCGCTTCCCACATCCCGAATCCGTATAGTATCAGGTATATTCCGACAAGCGCTATCGGGAGATAGATGCCCAGCCCAAAATACAGGCTTACCGAGAACAGAAGCAGCAGGGCTGCCGGTATGCCGAAGACTATCCTGGCGTAGTGCGGCTCCTTCAGCTTCTCGAGGAGCGTGAAGTATGCCTTCTCGAACTGCGGCGCCTGGTTGATGTGGACGAAGTCGACGCTGTTGACCTTCACCCTCGTTTTAAGTATTGGGAGCACGCGGTTGTCGCTCTCACCATCTGTGACGAGCAGGCACGAGTCGGCCTTGAATTCGTCGAGGACCAGCTCTATCTGCCTCGCTAGCTCGGCGTCGGCGGCATAGCCCTCCTTCTCGGCCCCAGTTATGGTAGCGACGCCGACGGTATACCCGTCCCTCTTGAGCTCGTCGTACCTCTTCACGGCCTCGAACATGGTGTTGCCGTCGGAATCCTTAGGGTCTGCGAGTATCAGCTTAGTGGCCGCCTCTATGTTCTCCTTCCTGCCGACGACAGGGCCCGTTACCTTCGTCTTCCTGTACAGGTCGTTGTCTATGTCGACAGCAAGCACTAGAATCCTTTCAGCCATCGGATCGCCATGGTTTCGCGCACGTTATTGACGGCGCTGCTATTATAGAATAAAGGATGATACAGAATAAAAATACATAGGATAGGGAGAATGAAATGGAAGAGGCAGGCCTTTGGGACCGCCTGGCGCACTGCATTCAGCCCTTTATCTCGAGCTTGTTTACCTCGACGCTTCCTATCTCGGTTATGTGCCTGAGCTTTGATGAGACTTCGGCCTGCAGGCTCCCGTTCACGACTGCGCTCACTATGCTGTCCTTCGTGTTTTCACTGCAGTAGCCGGCCGCGAACTCCGACGTCTCTTTCCTCATTCCGGATATCTTGGAGCGAGCAACTCGCCTCTTCGTGACCACCAGCATCTTCAGCACTATGGCCGCGCCGTCGCTGGACTTCGCAGGTATGACCGCATTGACGAGGCTCCTGTGCCTTCTTATCAGGGACCTGAGGTAGCTGTAAAGCGTCTCAATCCTGATCACGCTGGTTTGCGCCGCGTTGCCCGAGACCGCCGTTACCTTCAGCCTAACGTTAGTGTTCATCTTCGACATGTTGTGGGTAAGCGAGTCGAGACCGATCACTATGCTCCTGCCGATGACTGCCTTGTCATCGTTGCCGGGCATCTCGCCTATTATCGCGCCGTCGAACACCTGCGGTGCGGATACGTTGTACCACTTCTTCAGC
>JAKBHG010000004.1:0-8243 GCA_021836925.1 Microcaldota archaeon
ACATCGTCAGCCTTGCGATAGTCGTCATCGCGATGGTCTTCTCCCTTCTCTTCCTCAGCTTCGCGTTCGTTGCGATAAGCCTCGTTGTCAGGTCGAGGAAGACTCACGTTGGCATCGGAAAGAGGGTGATCCAGGAGATCGAGAAGTACATCGGCAAGGTCTTCGCAACTCTCCTGGTCTACTCGCTGATACTGCTCGCGGTGAATGTGCTCTTTTACTCATCGGGGCTCGGACCTGCGATAACGGCCGTAGTGGGATTCATCGGATTCGCGATCATCTTCTACGTCCCGAGCGCCATAGTCGTTGACAACAAGCGCATAGGGAGGGCCGTCAGGGACAGCGTGCGCCTGGTCCTCCGCGCCCCGCAGTTCTACGTTCTCTGGCTCGTGCTCCTCGCGGTCGTCATCTCAGTTGCGGACTTTTTCTTCATCGCGATAGCTGGGATATGGGCCAGCTACATAGTCCTCATAGTCACCTCCGTGGTTGTGCTTCCGTACTTCGTCATACTGCAGGCGGAGTCGTACATGAAGCGTTTCTCGCTGCTCTCGCACTGAGCCATCTTCCCAACGAGATACGGCACCTTTATTAAATCTATAATCGATGGGTTATCATGCGTGCGAGGGTCGGGCTTCCCCTACTGATGACTTTTGTCCTGCTAGCCGGAACACTCGGGGCGCAGAGTGCAATACCATACGTTGGCTACTCACCGCAGAGTGGCACAGCCCAGTGCCTGGCGAGCACCAAAGGCACCGTCTATGCGCCGACTCCGGGGGCGACCATCGCACTGACCCTGATCGCGCTCCTTGTAGGATTCGACGTCGTGGTTCTCGGCTTCCTCTTCAGCAAGATGGTCCCGTCGGCAGGGATAGGGAACTGGCTCAAGAACGAGTACTACGAGCTAGCCAAGTCCGCGATCCTCATAGTTGCAATATACAGTGCGATAACGATCGTGAGCGGCATCGGCCTGGTGCTGGCATACAATCCGAACAACGTGGCGTCCACCCCTCCTACGGGCTCGATCGCAAACGTCGGTGGGCTCATAGATGAGTCGGAGTACTACCTCTGCACGGTTCAGGGCAATCTCGGCGCCGCATGGGACTTCGTCGGCCAGATCTCATTCGCGCTAGGATTCGTACAGGATATGAAGGTGGGCCTCTCTCCTGGTTTTCCGCTGATCTGGGATATTGGTGGATTCCAGTCAGGCTTCGCCGCCAACCCATACCACACCTTCATGCTCGAGTCCGGAAATCTCATCATCCAACACTTCGAGTCGACGATCTTCGACTTCCTCCAGTTCGTCCTCTTCCCTGTCAGCACGATGATAGTCGGGTTCGAGCCGCTCATTCCATACCTCGTCTGGGTCGGGCTCTCGATCATGATCCCGACGGGGCTCATCTTCCGCGCCTTCCCGTTCGTGCGCGGGGTCGGGGGAACACTCATAGCCATAGGCATCGCCACGTCGGTGATCTTCCCGGCAGTGCTCATACTTCTCGACCAGCCCATCGCCGCGCAGGCGCAGAGCATCATGCCCCCATACACGCCCAGCCCGCCCTCGCAACAATGCAGTGGAAGCTGGATATGCAACGTCTTCTCCTTCTTCCTGAACATGCCGCAGTTTAAACTCCTGGAGAGCTTCGGCCTTCAGGGGTTCACGTACTATTCGCTGGCCGCGTTCCAGGGGATCTACCCGTTCTTCAACGGCATCATGCAGTCAGGATTCTACATAATAGTGCAGCTCCTTCTCCTGGCAGCTGACATCATAATAATATACCAGTTGACAGACAGCATAGCAAAGATGCTCGGCGGCACAATAAGGCTGAGCCTCGGAAACAAGCTGAAACTCGCGTGATCGGATGGGCTTCCTACTACTATCTGCAAACAGCGGCGTGCTCGGAAACGCATGCACGTTCGGGGGCATCAACACCGGGAACTGGGTCAACATAAACATGATCGTCGTGCTGCTGGTGCTGACCGCCGCGTCCTTCGTCTACGCCCTGGCAGTTCTTCTCCCGGCAGCGACGAGGGAGAAGCTGAGGGGCACCGCCAAGACTGAGGCCGCGCAGGGAGTCATCTCGGCATTCCTGGTCATAATAATGGTAGTGTTCGCGGCCACGGGGTGCGAGCTCGGCAGCCTCTTCGCCGCGAGCCAGCCGTCGATGACCTACGTGAACCCGACCTCGTTCTCGGAGAACTACCTGGAGAACCTCCTCTTCATCAAGAGCACCTCCATCTTCACGCAGATGTATGCGGCGAGCGCACTCTACCTTGTCTACGGGAACCTCATCGAGTCTGTGATACCGCAGGTCGGCATACCAAAGAACGGCTTCACGCTCGGCCCCCTCAGCCTCCAGTTCGATATCAGCACCAACATCATCCAGGTCTACTACGCCTACGCAGGAATCCTTACCGGTACGTACAGCGCGCTGCTCACCGCATCGTTCGGTGTTCTCTTCATCTTCGTGCTCCTTCTTCCTATCATCCAGGCCGTTGCGCTCACCATGCTGGCGCCCCTCGCCATAGCCATGCGTTCGCTTCCGTTCGGCGGACCGAGGCTCCGCGAGACCTCAGACGCATTCCTCGGCATAGCGATAGCATTCGCCATCGTCTTTCCCGTCACTATAACAATGGACTCGTACATAATCAACTGGATGTACTGCCAGGGCATGTCGACCCAGACTAACTCTCCGCTCTCGGTAGCACCATCCGCTTGCAATCCCTACCAGATCTACCTTGGCACCAATCCGACGAGCAACATACCTGTCGACAAGCTCTTCACGGCCCAGTCTCCGCCTACGTCTTCTGGGTCCATATCATTCACCTTCCTGACGGGCGTCATCGGAGGCCAGGGGGGACCTCTATCCATCATTGGAAACTCATGGAAGAACTTCCTCGAACTGCCTCAGATAATAAACGGCTACGGCATAGAGATAGCCAACTACGTCTTCCAGTCGATAGTGCTCATGGCCCTTGACATCGCCATAACTGTGGGATTCGCACAGGGCTTTTCGAAGGGAATCTCGGCCTTCTCCGGCGCCCTCGGCGCAGGACCTTTCTGGGGTAATATGTGATGGGAATCAACACGCGCATCTTGATAATCATCGTCCTGCTTGTTCCGGCGCTCGCCTCTGCAGGCTCCAATCCGACACCGGCACAGCTGGCAACGCAGTTCTCCGAATTCCAGTCGTGGATACCGGTGATATTTGTTGCGATACTCGTCAGCGCAATGCTCGTCGGGGCCTACTACATGGTTGGGGCCGCACTCAACAATCCCAAGGTGAAGGGCCAGGCGCTCTCTGAGTTCTACCAGGTGATGGGAACGGCAGTTCTGGTGTTCATCATACTCTTCGTTATGGGCATCTTCGGCAACTCGCTGGTCTTCACCGGCACCGCCGTCGATCCTTCCGCGATGTGGAAGATGTGCACGTCTCCGTATCTCACCGGCTCACAGTTCTACTTCACCAACAGCAAATACTACAACAACGACCCAAATCCGCCAAACCCCGTGCCCGGGCTGCCTGGTCCTACGACCTCCGTCTGCAACCAGCTGATAAAGCCGCTCACGCAGTCCGGGAGCGGCGGTTCCAATCCCGATCAGCTCAACCTTGACTATGGCCTCGCCGCAGTGTACGTCATCAACGCCAACATGACCAATCAGACGATCAGCAACATCGATGCGATGTACATCTTCGACATGCAGGTAGGATGGCTCAGGTCCTTCACATCCTCTACGGTGCTATGCGAGCCTTCGCCAACGTGCCTCGCGCCTCTTCCAGGGGATGTCGCTCCGCGAACCGACTGGATAGAGTTCTCCTACGCACCTTTCACGGCGTATGTCCTCCAGAGGGGAATAATGCCTCCCGAAGAGATATCGATGACGCTGATCTTCTACCTCTACCTGCTGACTATGACTATAATACTGCTCTTCCTATATGGCTGGCCTTACATGCTTGCTGGTGGAATAATCCTCAGGTCATTCTCGTTCACGAGGAGGGCCGGAGGGTTCCTCGTCGCGTTCGTCGTTGTCATTCTCGTGATCTATCCAATAGTGTACCTCACGGAGTACTCGGCGCTCAGCGCTCCCCTGTGCCAGTATGGAACCACTCCGGGATCCGGCGTGGTAGGGCCGTCAGGGGCAACGTCCAATCCCGCCCCTGCCGGAGTGGCCGGAGGCACGTGCGTGCAGCTCATAGGCGTCAACTCCCTTCCTGAAATGGCCATACACGAGCTTCCGCTCCAGTACAGCTTCACCGACGAGTACAGCGCCAACCCGCAGTATCCCGACGCGAAGACGTACCAGCTGAGCTTCTTCAACATGCCGAATACCGCAGAGGTGCTGAACTACTACGGATGCTATCCGAGGAACAAGAATGCGCCGTACGCCCCAGACATTCTCGGCAAGGAGATACAGTTCTCTGCCGAGTACATGTTCCCTGCCGCGGGGCTGGGCGCAGCATTCGGCGAGCACGTGAGCCTTGATCCGATCTCCCTGATAACGGCGCTTTTCGGCGCCATAGGCCACCTGGCAGGAGGAGAGCCCCCGAGTCAGTTCACCCTGCCCCAGGCTCTGCCCTTTGTGCCTCCGCATTCATTCTACTGCTACTATCCATACGGGATGGCCACATCCACGCTCTCCACGATAAACGTTTACGGTGTGATGGCCGTAGCCGGATTCATAGTACCCCTATTCAACGTGCTCATAACGCTCTCAGGCATACTCGGGCTATCCGGTCTGCTCGGGGGAGATACCAACCTGGTCGGTCTTGCGAGGTTCATCTAGTGTCGCACATGAAAAGATATATTTTCGTAATCGCCCTGGCGCTCGTCTCGCTAGCCGTGCTCCAGGGAGTCCATGCCATGCCGGCAGGTCTGGCCTTTGCCCCGAAGCCTCCTCCAGGATCCTCAACAAGCGGCGGCACCCCATTCTTCGACTGCAAGAGCCTGTTCGAAGCCGGCGCAACGGACAATGCACTGGTTACCGGTTCGGGTACCGGGACGGTGAGCCAGCTGCCCCTGGTCAACCAGAACCTGGTAAATCTCGATACGTACTCGAATCCGAACCTGCCCAACGGCGGGTTCGTTCCAATGCTCGTCGATTCGCTCATCATTGTGCTCGTGATGCTCTCCATACTCGGGATACTTTACGGATTCGGGATGGCGTTCCAGATCAACAAGCTGACGACGTTCGTGAAGTCTGAGTACGCGGAGAGCCTGGCCAACGTAGTGATAATCCTGGTGGTGATGCTCGGGGGCTTCGGCCTCTTCAACACCACGTCGCACTTCCTCAGCGACATCGCGGCAGGGGCAACGAGCGGCGCGTCCCTTTCCCAGTCGTCCGCATCAGCATCGGCCGCGTGCATACCGGCAACCACCTCATCGGCCAGCATCTTCGAGCAGACGTGCGATGCCTACAACAGGTGCCTGATAAGCTCCGACCTGAACAGCTACGCCGGGGTATTCAGCGAACTCTTCGTTCTCGACGCGCTCACGAGCTTCCAGTTCAAGTATCTCGTGAGGGGATCGGGCTTCGAGATAAAGCCGTTCAGCGGGGTTCAGACCCTCAAGACAACGATATGGGGAGAGGAGGCCATCTCGTTCAGCCTGGTCGAGATGGGGGCCATGCTCATAGTGATGCTCTTCGTTATCTACTTCCTCTTCCCTCTCTTCTTCTATGCCGGCATAGCCCTGCGCACGCTGCCGTGGACCCGCGCGGCCGGCGGATCTCTGCTCGCGCTGTTCATAGCGTTCTACATCGTCTTCCCTGCCCTCCTCTTCTCGTTCGCGCAGATAGGCCCGGACAGCAGCGGCGTCTGCTCATCGGTTACAACGTCATCCGCATCGTCCACCTCCCCGACGTCGCTCTGCAATCCATCCTCCTTCTACGGCAGCGTCGGAGGCTCGATAGGCAACGCTCTCAAGACCGCGGCCGGATTCGTGGGCAACCAGTTCGGGGGAGCGATGCTCGGAAACGTCTACGAATTCACCAGCGAGATCACCTATACCGCGCTGCAGTTCTTCGGCGTTGTGATATCATTTATTATATCTTACGACCTACTGGAGTTTCTCGGCGACTTCCTCGGCGCGCCGTCGCTCCAGAGCGGAAGGATACTCAGCAAGGTGATATAGTATGGCGCTGCCCGTGATAGCAAACATCCTCTTCCCGCTCGCACCAGCTCCCGGCACCGCAGGCGCCATCGCAAACATCCTGCTCTCACCGTATGCCCTGGGCCCTGAGATAGCCGTGCTCGCTGCCATCGTGGTCATGAGTGTCCTCGGAGTGATGTACATGATAGGTCCGTTCCTGGGCCGCAGCGACCTCCGCACGTGGATACGCGCCAAGATATACGAGGAGGTCTCGAGCCTTATATTCGTCTTCGCATTCCTTGTCTTCGCCGTGATGTACGCCACATTCCCGATAACGAGCGCTTTCAGCAGCATAGGCCTTGTTCCAGGGCCGTGCGTCTGCCCGTCCACGTCCAACAACTGCCCGCAGCAGTCGCCTCTCTCGCCTCCCGATCCATCGCTCTACAATAACTTCTACTTCCTCTCGGTGTGCGACATAAGCACTTACAACAGCCAGGTGTCAACATTCAACACGTACACGTACTACCTCTCCGCTGTCATATCGCTCTCCCCGGCGCTCTCGGTCAGCGCCCCGGCGCAGAGCGACGCCGCACTCAAGGATGCGAAGGCTGCGGTGGAGCAGGGAGGCGGCGTCGCCACCGGTTCGATCTTCCAGAACCTCGGGGGAGGATTCGAGGCTTCCGGATCATTCGATTCGGCGCCTACGGACACGGACACGGAGGGCGAGATCCCTTCGATCGGAGGCATAACCGTGACAAACATCGGGTGGGGAGCCAACATGGCACTCAACTTCCTCCCGATAGCACCAACGTTCCACTACGTTATACCTCTGCTTAACATGCTCTACGTCTTCTACATACTCTCGCAGGTCCAGGTCCTGCTGATATCCGCAGCGCCCCTGATCTTCGCTCTTCTCATGGCCCTTGGACTTGTGGCGAGATCCTTCGGGATAACGAGGACGTTCGGGGGCGCCATGATAGCGTTTGCAATGGGGATAGGATTCGTCTATCCGCTGATGACGTCGATCTCGTACGGATTCCTTGACTCATCGATAGCCACCGCGCAGAACCAGTTCACGTGCGTCATCGGCATGAATCCAACGTTCAGCTCCAGCTGCCCCACCATAATATCCAGGGTCCTAAACCTCCTCGGCGATCTCTTCAGCAGCGCCTGGAACGGAAATCTCAGCCCGCAGAGCCTCCTCGGCGACCAGTACTTCAGGCCGATAATCCAGTCATTCCTGATCTACAGCGGACTCATAGCCATGGGGCTCTCGCTGATACCGCTGCTCAATCTTACTGTGGTCGATGCCTTCATAGTTGACTTCTCCAGGGCGATGGGTGAGAGGATGGACTTCCTCTCCCTGCTGACCAGGATATTGTGATGAAGATGCGCAGAGAAAAAGAGATAAAGATCGGCGTCCTCCTGATCGCGGCAGCCCTGGCCATGACCATCGCTGTTGCGGTTGCAAACGCTGCAAATCCGCCTCCTCCGCCAGGCACGTCGACACCCGCGTCGTCGGGGAGCCTGCTGCAGCAGTACTGCGCCAACTACAACCAGTATCCCAATGCGGCAACGGTCAACGTGATAGCTCCGTGGTACTGCAGCAACGTCGACCAGGCGGCGATAGAGGCATGGCAGGGATGGATGCCCATCGCATACGCAGTCACCCTGCTCTCGTTCATGGTCGGCACAGTGATGATAATGTTTGGGATCGCCCTGAGGAGCGACAGGCTCAGGATCTTCGGCACCGGTGAGATGTACGAGGCCAGCGCAACCGCGATCATGGTGGTGCTCTTCTCGTTCGTATCTGCCTCGCTCTTCGGCCTCATTCCCGGATTCATAATCGGCGGGGGAACGTACAACCCGTATGCCGTCTCGCTCTTCTACATCTCCCACCAGATAACCACCGTCAATAACTTCTTCACCGAGATCTACCAGGTGGCGACGCTCGACTACCAGTTCGCGACGTTCTCCCTGACGATCTGCATCCTCGACGATCCGATAACTTCCACGTGCATGCTCTCGTCACAGCCGATCGGCCCGTACATAAGGCTGGGAATCCTGTACGGCTTCTTCTGGCCTGCGTGGGCTCTCATGGATCTGATGACCCCTGGGCTCATGGCCCTGCACCTCGAGTTCTATCTGATAATATTCCTGAT
>JAKBHG010000004.1:8253-16158 GCA_021836925.1 Microcaldota archaeon
TGGAGTCATATTCCGGGCATTCATGCCGACAAGGCACCTGGGAGGGATGCTCATGGCGGTTGCCATAGGATTCTACTTCTTCATGCCTGTGCTCTTCAGCATAGCGTACTACTACACCAGTACGAGTGCGATCGGCCAGCTCGAAGCAGTCACATCGGCTCTTGGCAGGTACGGCGGCTGCGTTCCAGGAGCCGCTACATGCTCCACTGCTATACAGAACTCCGTCTCTCCGACATCCCCGCTGGTTGAGTCGATAACCACGGCGAACCACACGCTCTCCGCGTTCTGGCTATCAACCATCTTCTATCCCGCGCTGATAAGCGCCATGACCTACGCGTTCATAATCCAGATTGCGGAGCTTATCGGCGGAATGGCCAAGACGTCAGCGAAGTTCAGGAGCATCTGAAATATCCGCGAGATCTGGATAGCTACATCCCGCGATCATGGCAGCTGCAGTAGCACGCCCGCGCCAGCCTCCTTTTGAGAATGGAGGGCAGGAACTTTGCTCCCTTCCCTCTTCGCTGCTGCTTTCCGATGCCGTATAATGCGTTGGCAAGCTGGATGCTTGGAAGGGGTGCTTGAGCAAACTGCCGCACGGCGATCTGCGGGAGCATTATTTTCTCGACCTGCGCAACTGTCCGGTCCTCCATGCGTTCCGGCGATGCGTCTGCCGGGAGGAAGACGGCACGAGGCAATTGCCTGATGCCTGTCCCGACGGTCTTGCTGCTTTCTGAACCGCGCAACTCGATCTTCAGCCTATCAGTTGCGATGCCGGTTGTCCCGGAGAGGGCAATCTCCGCGAAGCTCTCATCCTTCACTACGGCCATCCGGATTCTGTGCGTCTCATCAATCGGGGTGTGGATGAATATCGAATTGCCATTTACCTCGCGCAGCTCGTCGAGAATAATGCGGCTTAGTCCTAGCTTTGTTGCTGCATGGCCGGATGCGTAACCTCCCTGCGCGCCAAGCGCCGCTATGACTTCCTGCCTCGATCGCCCTGCAGATGCGGCACCGAGCGTGGCATCCCTGATCATGGCCATGCTCCTTGTTGTTGTAGTTGGGACGGTGAACCGTCCGGGCGCCGGCATGACATCCATTGGCGATGCGGACTCGGCTGATGCTGCCGGTGCAAGGATTCCGCGGCGATCAAGGTTCTCCTCGTTTAGTGGCAGGGAAGCCGTGGCATGGCTGCTTGTGGTGCTCTTGCATCCAGCGGATTTCTTGACCGTGACGATCTCAATCCGCGCCTGCGGTGCCTGCACAATGCCGTGCTGCCTCTGTTGCGGCAACATAAAAACGGCCCCGTTGCCTGCCTGCACAAACCAGACATTGGCGTCGGCGGCCTGGGTGTTTAACGCCCGAAGCCTTGCCCGGGTCCTGCCGCTTTCCTCGGATGCACCCGGTGCGTATGTCTGTGTCCCTGCCGAATGGAACAGAAGCAGTGCAGCATTCTTCTCATAGTCAAAGCTGCCTATATCCTGCGCGGCGGCGGGGATTTCAACCGGAATGCTCACGCCCTGCACCCCTGCAGCTTTGTCCGCGCTGTTCATGACTGCCATGTTTGGCAGCGCTGCGGCATGCGAAGCGCCTACCAGCATCGGATTGCCGAGTGAGCTTGAGAGAAAGGAGATTATCTCCCCTGCTGTGGCCCCTCTCCCGTAAATCTTCGATATTCCGTCGGATATGGTGCCATGGCCAAGGGCTGAGATCCCTATTCGTTCCAGTCTCTTGGCGCTCATCTGGTCTATCGAGCCCCCTGCAAACGAGACCACGCTGCCCAGCATCTTCACCACCGCCTTCTGCGCTTCGACGACAACGGACATGTTTCCCACCATCTGGGTGTACACGTCGGCCACGAGCCCGTAGCCAATGGCATGCACCTTCCTCTCCGCCGCAACCCTTGCTATCTCGAGATGGTCGGTCACTCCGCTCAGCAGCGTCACGTTGAATCCGGACTGCTTTATCTCAATGGCTTTTAGCACCAGCTCGAAGTTGTGTCCGTCCCCGAGATCCACGAGGAGAACCGACTTCCCGCCACCGATGTCGCTCTTCCTTGCCGCATCGAGGAGGTGCGCGCGGTCAAGCAGGTGGCCTATGAGCCTCCTCTCTGCGGTCTGCGCGTCAAGCCGCGAGAGTTCGCCGATGAATGGGCCGTCGATGCCACCTACGCCAAGCCCCATGGCGTACGAGAGCCACACCGCAAGGTTCGGGCTCCTGTTTATAAGACTCAACATCTCCGTTCCGATAGCACTTCCTGACACGAGCGCATCGAGGCCGTTAGACCTTGCGATTCCATAGAGCCACATGCTCGCCGGCTCCATGCCGAGCGAGTTTAGGAACCTGAGGCTCTCTCCGCTCAGCTTCACGGATTCATTCATGATTCTCCCAGTCGAGGCTACTGCCAGAGCTTGCGTCAAGTTCTTCGTGATGCTAACCACGTAGAGCAGTGAGCTGGCGTTAAGTTCATTGAGCCCGCCAAGCCTCTCAAGAAAGCCCTGGTCTGTGAGTGCGGCGAGGCTTCCACCGATGCCCCTTGTCTCATGCACCGCTACGATGAGCTCCGCAGCGGTTGTCGGCCTTGACTGTCCCATTCCCTGTATCTGGTCAAGAAGCCTTTCTACGTTAAGGTTCTGCCCTGCCGCAGCATCCCGGAGCGCGAATTCACTGAACGTCGCGACAAAGTCCCCGCAGAGCGAGCCGAGCGCCTGTCCGAATCCGTCATCGCTCCTCCACTTCAACTTCGACTGATAGCAGTAGCAGAGTGAGAGAAGGTCCCTGAACTCGCCGATCTCATTGTGTGCCTCTGCCTTGGATATCTCCTTGCCCTTCCAATCCGAGATCCTTGCGCCGAAGTCATCGACCCTCCGGCTGAGCTCCTCTAAGGAGATCTCCCTTGACACTCTCTGCGTCTGAACGGCCCCAGGCGGCATCTACCCACATCTGTAGTGGCTCTCATTCGCTATCGACACTACCTATTGTGTCTACCTCTACTACCTGCCACAACCTTTGGTATAATCCCTGAAAAATGTATATAAAGGCTTCGCGATGGCCTGTTGAACGGAGGTACACAAAAAGTATTGTGGTACCACCGTTCAGCCTCCGCGTTCCATCCGGCCTGCTCCGCGGTTTCCGATGCCACTGTGCTATTAATATAAACATTGACATATCCATTAAATTGTTATAAGGGTAGAGACATTGGCCTTGGAATTCCGCATGTTGCTCTTCATACTCCTGCTCGCAGGATCTCTCGCGCTCGCCCTCGTTGCGGCGTCGATTCCCCAGTATTTCATAATCCAGTTCATACTTGGCCTAATTGCGATTGCGCTTGACATACTTGCGATGTCAACGAGATACTACACCTACCTCTTCGAGCCATTCTACAAGATGAAGAACAAGGTGGCCATAATAGACAACGGCGAGCCGTACGCGCTATCGCCTTCCGGAAACGCAATAATGAAGAGGGAGAAGGACCTGATCTACGCCACGGTATTCGTGAAGATACCTGTATACACGTCTGCAACCGAGATGGAGGACGAGGCGAAGAGGGACTTTGCGCAGACGTTCGGGAGGATGCTCTCCATAATCAAGGAGCCGTTCAGGCTGACCACGCAGCTGTACGTGCTCAACAAGGACGAGTACGCGGAGAAGATACGCAGCAAGCTTAACGAGGCACAGGAGAAGTACAGCCAGCTCGTGAGCAAGGAAGCTGCGCAGGATGCCACATCGAAGAAGGCCGTGAGCCCTGAGGCTGAGAGGATCAGGGGAGAGACCACGATGTGGAGGAACATGCTCGACAGCGTGAACAGGGCGAGGTCGCACTCACTGGTCTCCTATGCCGCGATCACCACTGTGGGGAACAGTGAAGAGGAGGCCGTCAACCTTGCACTCCTGAAGGGCGACGAGCTCGCTACCGGCATAAGCACCACGCTTGGAATATCCGCATCGGTGGCCAGCGGCAGGGAGATACTTTACCTGATAGAGCCGGATTACATGATACCTGTGGCCAATCTCAGCCAGCAGATAAACGAGAGGGGAGCCGAGGCAGTCGTCTGAGGGTTTTGCATGGACCAGGAAGGAATAATGTATCTCGCGGCAACTGCTCTGATAGCTGTGCTGATCATAATAACCGGCTCGGGATACGGTCCGCTCGGCATGGTGATGGTGATACTCGGGGCGCTGACCCTTGTAATCATAATAATGCTTAACTACGTCGACTTCGTCCTCTTCCCATTCTTCACCAAGACCCTCGGCATAACGATGGTTCCTGCTAACAGGTACACGATACCGAAGACCCAGGACTCGGTGATAAAGCTCGTCAACGGCATATACTACGCTACGGGATACCTCACCGGAAACCTCTACGGCTACGTCTTCCAGTCGCAGCAGGAGCAGCCGGATGAGGCCGCAATGGCGCTTGCGATGGACAAGTGGGAGAGGGTCGTGATGAATGTGAACTTCCCGTTCAAGTTCAACGTTATAACGATGTCGGAGAACGTGCAGAAGTACAGGGACGACCTCGACGGGCAGAGGGGATACCTGCAGTTCCAGATCTCGAGGGAGATGCAGAGCACGAATCCGAACCAGATGACGATAGAGGGCCTGCAGAGGCAGATGGCTTTGGTCCAGGCGAAGATGGACAGGGTAGCTACAGGAGAGCGGCCGATGAACACGCTGATATACATAGAGTCCACTGCCGTCGGGGTCAGCGAGAGGGAGGCGCAGGACGCGCTCACGAACCAGCTCAGCCAGCTCCAGACGGTCTTCAATGCGTTCGACCTCAACATAATGAGGATAACGGGAAGGGAGGTCTACCACCTCAGCCAGATGAACTACAGGATACCCGGCGAGCAGGAGCTGAGGAAGATCTTCCAGGAGCAGAAGTAGTGTTTTATAGATTCAATGGGATAGATTGTCATGTCGCTTGTAAGGATCCAGAACATAATGGGAAACGAGCTCTCGAAGAGGGTCTTCCTCAGCAGGCCGCCCGAGCCTCCGCACGAGTACCTCCTTAATGATCCTACGGACTCGATCTTCATAGGAACCACGAAGGTCTTCGGGGTCCCTTTCACGTGGACATTCGCGACGCTCACGAATCCGCACCTTGCGGTGGTGGGAATCACCGGGGCCGGAAAGTCGTTCTTCGTAAAGACATTCCTACTCAGGGCTAGCTACATCTGGAACACCAACGCGATAATCATAGACTGGGCCGGGGAGTACAAGGGCTGGGTCAAGCAGAGCGGAGGCATCGTGATCTCGCTCTCGAAGGGAGACTACATAAACATAATGGACCTCTCGGGGATGAAGCCGATAGACAGGGTCAAGCAGATCATGAACTCACTCGACATACTCACCGACATCGTCGACTATCCCGAGCAGAGGAGGCTTACAGCGGAGGGCATAGAGCAGGCGTACGTGAATGCGGGATTCTCGCTCTCACAGGTTCCAGAGCCAAACGCCGATGCCCCGACCCTGAAGGAGGTAACGACGCTTCTCGAGGAGAAGCTCCAGGAGGGTTCGTACGAGTACCCCGCCGAGCTGGAGAATGCTCTCTACAGGCTCAGGCAGTTCACGAGGGAGGGAGAGGACTACTTCGCCAAGAAGTCGACGATAGACATAGCGAGGCTCGCGTCGTCGGGGCTCGTGGCTCTCGATCTGTCGGGGCTTCCTGACGAGAGGTTCAGGGCACTCGCGGCGATGTTCATACTCCAGACATTGAAGGAGAAGATGCGCGCCGAGGGCTGGTCGAGCAGCAAGGGGCTCAAGGCGATAGTGGTTCTGGACGAGGCCTGGAAGGTCGCAAGCGACGACAGGAGCGATGCCATAACCATAGTGAGGGAGGGAAGGAAGTACCAGTTCGGGCTGATAGTTGCGTCGCAGAATCCTACCGACGTCAACGAGGCGATCTTCTCAAACGTGGGGACAACGGTGATGCTTAGGATAAGGTTCGAGAAGTTCATGAACTACCTTCAGGGATCGCTCAACTTCTCAAACTTCATAAGGGGGGAGATAGGGAAGTTCGGGGTTGGCCAGGCCGCGTTCGACATGTCATTTCACTCCGCTGTTCAGTTCCCCGACGTCTTTCTCCTGGACAGGATAGTGGGCGAGGAGCCTCTCGACGTGTACACGATAAGCATTGCCGAGATACTCACCCCGAGCGAGCTGGATGACCAGAGCATCCAGAAGGAATACTATCTTGAGAAGATAGACCTCAACTCCAAGCTGATAGAGGCCGGAATAGGTCCGGAGATCATCGCAGCGATCTTCAGGGAGCTTGACAAGAAGGAGAGGATAGCTGACAGAAGGGACATGGTCAGAATAATGATGGCCAGGGGCATCAACAGGGACGTGATAGTCGGGTTCCTGAGGAGCATAAAGGTGGTCGATACGCTGATAACAAGGATATTCTCGTACATAGGCTGAGACCGATGGCCAACACATTCATCGTAAATCGGATAAAGCTCGAGAGGATACTCTCAGGGTTCAAGGTCAGCACGAAGAACATAAACGAGCTGCTCAACCAGATAAACAAGACGCACAGGCACGTCAACGCCCTGGCGTTCGTGGGCATGCTGCACAAGTATGGCCTCAAGCAGGAGGATGTATCCAACATACTCAGGAGGCTGGGCTTCGACGAAGTCACGATAACAGAGATGTTCAACATGATCGACGAGGAGAGGATAAACCAGACGTACGGGAAGATAGTTGAGCTTTGGGTTGATTGAGAATGGCAGCGAAGAGCACGATGCGAAGGGCTAAGGCCGCGAGAGCGGAGACGAGAGGCGAGAGGGTCGTCTGCATAATATGCGGGCATGAGAAGCCGGGCATAAGGATAAAGGAGGACAACGTCATAAGGTCGGTCAAGTGGATAAAGAGGAACGTGACCAGGAGCGAGAAGAACAACACGCTCGTTGTATGCAGGGAGTGCTACCCGAAGTACACAAAGGACAGGGGCAAGTACACATCCAGGCAGGTCCTCTATGTGGCGCTGGGGATCGTCTTCGCAATATTCACGATAGTCCTGAATCCGGCGGCGGTTACGGTGCTGATGTCGATCGCGGTTATAGCGCTCTTCTATCTTCTCTCGCTGCTTAACTATGTGCCAGAGCTCGACATCCGCAGGAGGGATGGGGGAGCCGCCGAAGCGAAGGATAGGTAATAAAAGTATGCCTTCGCAATACTTAAAATAGACGTCTGACAAGATAATTGGGGTAATGTGAGCATGGGAGAGGAAGCCGCTGCTGTCGCCACCGTTCCGAAGGTGGAGGAGATCTCGTTCAACGGGACTCTCACCGGCACCCTTGATGCGCTGAGGCAGAGACTCTCAAAGATCCCTTTCTACTCTACGAAGATCGATGCCGACCAGTTGGTGCTCGCCAGGGTGGAGAGCAGGAACATAAACAAGAAGCCGTATCTCTTCTACATGATAAAGCTCGGGAAGGACTCTGCGAGCGTCGTCTATTCGGTGCCCCCTGACACGAGCGAGAGGATGCGGAGGGCCTCGGTGATAAAGGACCTGGTCTCGGTCCTCGCGATAGCCGCAGAGTCGTACACCGTGAGCGAGACCAAGTTCTACGAGTACATCGACTCGGTAATAGACGACCTTCTCAAGGGCCTCTCCGACAGCTACAGTGTTCTCTTCAACAAGTACGATGCGCTTCTCGCTGAGTACAGGGAACTCAAGAGGCTGAACCTCGAGCTCAGCTCCTCGAACAGGAATCTCACGCTCCAGGCCTCGCAGCTTACCGACCAGAACAAGGTCTATGGGGAGGAGCTGAAGACGCTCCAGAAGTACTCGGACAGCGCCCTGATGGCGATGGCGAGCGACTGGATAGAGGTTCACAACAGCACGATAGACATCGACGAGTTCGCAAAGACGTACGGGATAGGCGCACCGAGAGTTGAGCA
>JAKBHG010000059.1 GCA_021836925.1 Microcaldota archaeon
ATTTGAACCCGGATCACAGGCTCCGCAAGCCCGCGTTCTATCCAAGTTATACTACAAGGGCGTATACGCGTCACACATAGTATTATCGGTACACACCGTATAAATATGTTGTTTCTCATATCTATCCTGACCCTGCGTGCAGGGCCGGTGTGTGCATGGTTTTCCACGATTACCTGACGCTGATCATACCATCCGTAGTTGGAGTTGTATTCACCATAATAGCAGCGAAGTTCCTGATGGGCTACATGATGGAATCAGGAGTGACATCGCCGGACCACAACAAGAAGGGAAACGTCACACTGCCCGCGAGCGTTGGCCTGTCGGTATCGATAGCGTTTTCCATCGGCATACTGACATATGCGTTCGGGGTGAGCGCACACCTGTACGGCGCCGTAGCGGACCTCACCTATCTCTTTGCGACCGTGCTGTCGATCATCCTGATCTCGATGGTCGGACTTCTCGATGACATAAATGTCAAGAAGGAGAAGGTCAAGTCGACCGACATGATGGACACCAGGAAGGGGCTCAGGCAGGCGTACAAGCCGCTGATGACCGTCGTCGGCGCACTGCCCCTCATGGCGGTGATAAACAGCGCTGGCCTTGACACGGTATTGATACCGTTCATAGGCACGGTCAACTTCGGCCTATTCTATCCTCTTATCATAATACCTCTTGCGATAATATTCACATCCAACGCGTTCAACCTTCTCGGGGGCTTTGATGGCATTGCCACGGGCACTGGCTTCCTGGCGAGCCTCGCGCTGCTGGTATACGCGCTTATCTATGGAAATTACATAGGGGCGCTTCTCGCCGCCGTGCTCACATCTGTGCTGCTTGCCTTCCTGTTCTTCAACCTGTATCCGGCCAAGGCCATACCAGGCGACAGCTTCACGTACGGCGTCGGAGCCACTCTGCTCACGATAATGGCTCTCGGAAACATGGAAGTATTCGGGATAATAGTATTCATGCCATGGATCATAGAATTCGTGCTGCACCTGAGAAGGAAGTTCAAGGTAACGGATCTCGGTAAGGTGAGGAGCGACGGCACTTTCGCACCGCCGTACGGCAAGAAGATATACAGCTGGACCCACCTGATAATGAACCTGAAGCGCTGCAGGGAGTGGGAGGTATCCCTCTACATGTGGATTATAGAGGTTCTCTTCATACTGTTCGCGTTCGGGCTCAAGGCTCTGGCGGTGATATAACTGCCTCTGCGATGGGCGCGACAGTGGCGATTTCCACCACTTTCTGAATAACAGGGGCGACGACGCTGCTTTGCTGCGGGACCTCGATTGGCAGTCGCCTTCCATGCTTCGATATGGAGAGCCTCCTGTGCCTCACGAGCCTGCTTGAGGACCCCGTAAGCATGACATCCTCCTTCTTCACGAGGCTCCTTCGCCCGGCATAATTAGCGTAAACGAGCGCGTCGTCGATTATCTCGCGCGCAGATTCCTCCAAATCCGATTTGAGCCTCTTTACTGCGTTCTCGTTTATCCGTTCGGCGCCTGCATCCTTAAAGAACTGCTCGATGTCATAGAGACTGATTTCCCTACCTGATTTAATTTTAGCCAACGATTCACCCCCTAAAAATATGCAACAAAGCTTTAGCAAGTTACCTTTTTAAATAGATTGCAAGTCTTATGATTAGTGGCACGTACAGTTTGCCGTCGAAAAAAGCAATTTGGGGATCAGCATGATGAGGATAGGGTTCCACACCTCTATAGCGGGCTCAGTCGACAATGCCGTGCTCTCGGCCAAGGAGGGAGGATATACCGCCTTCCAGATGTTCACCGCGAGCAGCAGGAGCTGGAGGCAGAGCAGTCCCCCGAAAGCCGATGCGGACAGCTTCAGGAGGCACACTGGCGAATACAACATAACGCCTTACGCGCACATACCGTACCTTTGCAACATCGCCTCGCCGAGGGATGACATATACGCGAAGAGCAAGGAGCTGCTGGCACACAACATGGGGAACTGCCAACTGCTCGGCATAGAGTACCTTGTGATACACCTTGGATCGCACCTTGGTGAAGGGCCGAAGGTAGGCGCGGAAAGGATCTGCGCGGCGCTCGGGAAGGCTCTTGACGCGAACGGTGGGGTCAACATACTTCTGGAGAATACATCAGGCTACACCAACAGCATAGGCTCGACTTTCGGGGAGATAGGCAGCATATTGGACATGGTGGGCTCCGACAGGCTCGGCGTCTGCCTGGACACGTGCCATGCATTCGCTGCCGGCTACGCGATGGGCAGCGACTCAGACATAGACGCGATGTGCAAGAGCTTTGATGCGGACATAGGCTTCGGAAGGCTGAAGCTAGTACACCTCAACGACGCGAAGTTCCCGCTCGGGAGCAGGAAGGACAGGCACTGGCACATAGGCGAGGGCCACATAGGGGACAAGGGATTCACGTCCCTGTTCAGGAACAGGCGCTTCAGGAGCGGCTCGTTCATCATGGAGACTCCCGAAAACGAGAAGGGAGACGCCGACGCCGTAAACATGAGGAGGCTCAGGAGGATACTGGATAGTGTGGGCATCAAAGCTTGAGCTGGTGCTAGTGCAGGGTAAATAAGTTTATAGCGTCAGTGCGGCGCTTATCAGCACCAGCACGGAGGCGACGCTGATGTTGTCGTCAATCCTCCAGCCGAGACCCTCTACCAGGGCCAGCACCGCGGCTATCGCTACGGAGTAATAGCCCACGAAGAGCATGCCAAATGCCGCTAGAGCAGCGAAGTACACGAGGCTGCCGGCTATGCTCTTGCCCTTGTTGTAGGGGAGGCGCGGAGATTTAATGCGCAAGCCGAATATCGTCGCCAGCGAATCCGCGACGAACAGTGCGATGAGTCCGAAGACCATCAGCCTGAAGTTCGGGATGAGCGACATCACCATCATGGCCCCAGCAGCGAGATAGAGCGCGCCGAATCCGAACCGGGTGGCGGGCCTCTCGAGGCTGAGCAGGACGCTTGACAACACGCCCCTCCTTCTTCCCTTCTTCGGGATGTACGACACCGCGGCGTACCCTGACAGCACTATCGCATACACTATGTATTTGCCGGCGCCCGGCAGTGCGAGGAGCACCAGCAGGAGCACTATGCCGCTGCATATCTGGAACAGATCCCTCTTTATCTCAACGCCCCTGTCCTTTGCGCGGGAATTGTGTGCTGCACTGCGGTTGCCGCGCAGCGATATTGAGATGCCGGCTAGTGTGCCGACTGAAAATGCCTGCATCAGCATTGTGATCGGCGCGCCCAGCGCGGTTGAGAAAAGGATAAGGGATACCGCCAGGCCCATGGAGTAGTAGAACACGGCGCGCTTCCCGAAGTAACCTACGGCGGACATTACGAATATTACGGAGAGGATAGGTGGGAACATCGCGTATGCGGCCGCGCCCGTACCGATGTACGACTGATAAAGCGCCAGCAAAAACGATGCTGCGTATGCGGTAGCCATCGCGAGCGCGGTCCCTGGCCTCCCTTTGCGCGGCGTGCGCGCCAGGAATGCGGCAGCTGACGCGAGTATTGCGGCGTATGCCAATATCACGAGCAGGGGGGTGCTCAAATACACGGATGCGGCCATCATATCGCCTTGCGCGTATCAGGGCTCGACCCTGTTTATTACCCTCGGGAAGGGTATCGCGTCCCTTATGTGGTCAAGGCCGAGCATCCATTTTATGACTCGCTCCATGCCGAGGCCGAATCCCGCATGCGGCACTGCGCCGTACTTCAGCGTGTCAAGGTACCATTTGTAGTTCTCACGCGTAAGCCCCTTCTCTTTCATGCGCGCGACCATTTCGTCATAGTCGCTTATGCGCTCTGAACCGCCTATTATCTCACCATGGCCTTTCGGTGCGAGCATGTCTGCGCATTCAACTGTCCTCGGATCCTTCCTGCTTATTGGCATGTAGAATGCCTTCAGGTCCTTCGGCATGTTGTGCACGAATATGGGCTTCTCCTCGTCTTCGGTCAGCAGCTTCTCCTCCTCGACGCCGAAATCGTCGCCCCATACCCTCTGCGAACCCTTCTCATTCAGTATCTCTATCGCCCTGTCGTAGCTTATCCTCTTGAACGGGGGCTTTATCTTCTCCAGCGCGGTGATGTCAGAGCCCAGCGCCTCCAGTATGCCGCGGTCTTTCTTTGCCAGGCTTGCGGCCATGTGGCTCACGAGCTTCTCCTGCAGCGCCATGCTCTTTGCGTTGTTGTAGTGCGCCATCTCAGGCTCAAGGTGCCAATACTCGGCAAGGTGCTTTACGGTCCTCGACTTCTCCGCGCGCCATGATGGAGCGAACGAGTACACCTTCTCCAAAGAGTATATCATTGCCTCGGCATAGAGCTGCGACGATTCCGTCAGGTACGCCTTCTGGCCGAAATAGTCGACCTCGAATAGGTTCGCGCCCGTCTCGCCGGCCGACTTGGTGATCAGCGGGG
>JAKBHG010000060.1 GCA_021836925.1 Microcaldota archaeon
TAAAGCATCACAAGTCTGGGACCATAGTCGTAATAAATGGTCCAAGGTTCTCCACAAAAGCCGAGTCAAGGATGTTCAGCTCGCAGGGCTTTGACACGATAGGAATGACGCAATATCCCGAGGTTGCGCTCGCAAGGGAGAAGGAGATCTGCTATGTCGGCATAGCGCTGGTCACCGATTACGATGTGGGGCTCGAGGGCAGGGGCGATATAAAGCCAGTGAGTGCGGCAGAAGTGGGTAAGATATTCAACAACAACGTGAAGTCAGTAAAGGAGCTGATACACGCGCTTGTTCCGTTGATTCCTGAGAAGCAGTCCTGCCAATGCAGTCATGCACTTGACGGTGCGGTGTTGAGCCACTGAATGGTCAACCCTTGCGCCTGAGCATCTCGGTTATGAAGAGCTTCTGCGCCATGTGCTCCAGCGATTCAGCACTGCTGAGCGCAACAGCCTTCGTCTTCCCAACCCCAACAGTGCCGTGACCTTCCATTATCACTACACGTGCGCCGTTCTTTACCGCTGTTGCTACCGCGGTTGCAAGTTGCACTGATCCTGCAGGCATGCGCTGCAGTGAGGCAAGGCTTCCTATGTAGTATCCAAACTCCTCGTCATTCTCCTTAAGGGCGCTGATGAACTTGTCCCTGCCCATCGCGTCGACCATTGCAAGGGAGTACTGTGGATGTGGATGGACCACGAAATTTACCTCAGGCACTTCCCTGTAGATGTGAGTGTGCATCTGATACTCGGAGGTCTGCTTTGGCCCTTCCAGAAGCACCTCGTCGCTTATTCGCATAAAAGAGAGTTCCGATTCGGAGATGCGGACCTTGTCAAGTGCGCTCGGGGTAAGCAATGCCGTGTCAGCATCCACTCTTCCGCTGACATTGCCGGACAGGGTAGAGTTGAGTCCCCTGGCATAAAGCCTCTGGGTTATATCCAGTACCTCATTGGCCACCTGTGCCCGTGTTCTTTCCATGCCCATAAGTAGGATTCTGCATATATATATCCTGTCTCAGGATTTGGCTAGGCCATGCTCTCCTTCTTTGCAAGAAGTTCGCTAATGGATTCTTTGTAGGGCGCTCTTGCAATGCCTAGTTCCGTAACTATTGCTGATACGAGCTCTGGGGGGGTTCTGTCAAATGCAGGATTTCTTGCCTCAACCCCTTCTGGCACGATCACAACCTTTCCCATCACGCTTCTGACCTCGCTCTGGCTTCTCTCTTCTATCTTGACATCCTCTATCCTAGATTTAGGGTCTATAGTCGAGGTCGGCGCTGCAACGTAGAGTTTACCGCCTAGGTGCTTCATTAAAATGCCGAGGTTGAATGTGCCGATCTTATTGTAGACATTTCCGTCTGAGAGAATCCTGTCGGCTCCGGCCCATGCGGCACTTACCTTCTCCTCCCTTATCAGGTGCCCAGTGGCATTGTCAGTTATCACCTTCACGGGTATGCCGTCCCTGTGCAACTCCCACGCAGTGAGCCTTGCGCCTTGGTAGAGTGGCGCGGTGTAGGTCACTAGCACCTTGAAGCGCTTGCCCTCGGCCCATGCGGTTCTCAGCGGAGCCGTAGAGGTTCCCAGTCCGTCGGCAGCGAGCGTTCCAGCATTGCATACGGTAACGAGTACGTCACCGTCATGGATAAGGCTCTTGCCGATCTCCCCTATCTTGTGTGTTGCCTCTATATTGTCTCTCTGAATCTTTTTTGCCGCGCTTATCGCTGCTTCCTTTATCCTAGCAGCGCTTGCACCACGATCATATGCCATCTGTACTACTTTTTGTATGGCCTTTACTCCCCAGCTTAAGTTTACTGCAGTAGGCCTCGCCTCTGCGAGAATTGCACCCTTGGTCTTGACATTATCAAGTATCTCATCCCTTGAGCCAGAGTTATTGGCGATCATTGCCGTACCGTACGCTCCTGTCTCACCTAGGATCGGAGCGCCCCTTATCTCAAGGGCCTGTATGGCCTTTATCAGCCTGTCGAGGCTCTTTGAGGAAACGTTGATCTCCTTCCATGGTATCTGGGAGATGTCGAGCCAGACTATCTCGCCCTTTCTGTCATCCCACCTTATCGGCACCACGCTTGAAGAGACATTGGACATAGAAATATGTCAGCAAATTAGCCTTTCTAGTATAAATATTGTTGCATCTCTTATCAGCTAGAAACGCAACAGATGGGTGAATAGCTTATTTGCTAGTGCTCCCCGAGATATATCTCCCTTCCCTTCACGAAGATCCTGCCGCCGGTTCTGTCCTCGCCGAGCATCTCGTCCGGCTCTCCGCCGATCAGGAGCGTGCCTCCATTCATGAACGCGCCTGCCCTGACCCCTGCGTTGCCATGGATAAGAAATACAGCATTGCCGCCCATGTGGTTGGCTGCCTCCGGGCCGGCATTGCCGTCCGTTATCATAGCCCCGCCGGTCATGTCTTTTGCAGCGAAGCTGCCCACATTGCCGATGACGAGGAAGTTGCCCCCCGAGATGCCCTCGCCTGCGCGCATGCCGGCATTTCCCTTTACGGTGAACTCGCCCCCTAACATCAGGTAGGCGGCGCCGATGCCAAGATCGCCGTTCAGGATCAGCGTGCCGCGTGGCAGGCGCATTCCAAGCCAGTTCAGTTCGAAGAACCTTGCGTTGAGCTCGAGCATGTCATCCTCGCCCATCACCTTGTTTATCGCTGCAGAGATGAAGATGCCGAGGTTCGTGGGATCTGCCTTGAGATCCGAAGCGTCGATGAACTCCTGGATGTTGTCCAGGCCATACGAGACCTTGCGCAGCCGCAGCGCGTACAGATCATACTTTTCCACGGGAGAGAGTTCGTCCGAGAACCTCTTCGAGCTCTTCCCGAACGCGTTTGCCAGCCTTATGTGGCCGGCCCGCTCGCGCCGCTTTGTCTGTTTAAGCTCATGCTCCCCATCAGTGCCCCGGAATTCACTTATTATCTCGCGCATTCGCGACTGATTGGCGTTCTCCCTATTGCGCTCCACTAAGTCACCCGTATAAATCTACTCATTTCCGAGATTAAAATGCAAGGAATTGCTGCGGTTTTATGACGGTTTTCTCGTATGCGGAGCGGATGTGCCAGGAGTCACTGCCTCTTTAGGGTGACACGCTTTTCCAGGCTGATTATTCTTTTCGTATCGACCCACTCATTGTTTCCATCCCCGAAGTCAACTTTTACCTGATACACCGAATTCTTCCCTATCGCCACGCTCGCCAGCCTCTTTGACCCGATCTCAAAGTCCACAATCTTGCCGTACCTGGCGTGGCCGTCTTGGCGTTCGGCAAGCACATCATATCCCGCGAGGGCGGATATGTCCGACCTTGACAGATTGCCGCATGTGCCAACCTTGTCGCGCGGATCGGGGAAGGCGATCCTGTCTATAATTTCGACAGCGGTAAGTTGACCGGAGAGCGTGCCGGTGGCTCCGGATCCCCTCTCCAGAACGCTATGGGCAGGGACTACTCTTGTAGATAGCATAATCAAATCACTTTACCCTTATTGGAGATCGGTAAATCCTTTCTTAAGCCTTTGCTGCAAATCGGAATCTAGCCATGAGCAAGCCTATAGTGGCAATTTGGTCTTCTCAGGCAGAATCCCGACCACCACCGGCGCAGCATACGACGTCCCGGCCCGGAACAGGGCATGGCCCGGTTTATCGGCGGTAACAACGTCAGCCTTATAAACCTATTCCTTCAAATATACTCCTGTTCACACTCTGATCTTCTGCTGATTTCCATATCGGCTAGAAACATCTATCTGTGAACAGTGAAAATTCCTGTTGGAATTAGATGTAGTCTTGAGTAATGCAAAGAGGCTCGCGAACGACAATTGCGAAGAGCTTTCAATCAGCATACTTCCAAATTAACTCCAGTCGATGCTGCTGGAGGACACTGCTATCAGATTTCGACAGCCATGCAAGTCAGCCCAACGGCTTCGTTGGGCGGCGTACGGCTCAGTAACGCGTGGTCAATCTACCGCAGAGAAGGGCATAACCTCGGGAAACTGAGGACAACGCCATATAGGCTATGGATTCTGGGATGAACTATAGCTCAAAAGGTGCGCGAATTGCAGCGCTACCGCTCTGCGATGAGACTGCGTCGGATCAGGCTGTTGGCGGGGTAACGGCCCACCAAACCAATTACCCGTAGGGGATATGAGAGTAAGAGCCCCGAGAAGGGCACTGAGACAATGGCCCTAGCGCTACGGCGTGCAGCAGGCGCGCAAACTCCACAATGCGCATACGCGTGATGGGGGGAGTCTGAGTGATTCACTTCGGTGAATCTTT
>JAKBHG010000061.1:0-2746 GCA_021836925.1 Microcaldota archaeon
TCAACGGCGACACTAACGACTACTCCGGAAACAACAACAACGCCCAGGCGACCGACGTGCAGTACACGAACACGTGGCTCAGCAGCTACTCGGGTCCAAGTTAGAGTCGCACGGGCAGAGAACCGCGCAAAACATACTACTGCCTTTTGGCTTCAATCCTCTTCCCCATCCTGTGCAGTGCCACAAGGGTCTGGAGCTGCGAGAAGGTGACTATGCCGAGGAGCCTCCCGTTCTTCTCCACAGCGACAACTCCTATATCACTGCTTCCCAAGAGTCCCATGGCATCGGCAACGCTGGCTTTTGCATGAATCTTCGGTATGGGGGTTGCTATGTCGCTTATCATTCTGTCCGTGGATATGCTCTTGGCATTCCTGAGATCCACGACGGCATACGTGTCCCCCTTCTTGGTTATGAGAAGGTGCTCGCCACTGCTCTTAACTAGGGTGTAGAGGTCCGCAACCCTGGACATCGGATCGACGAGCCTGTAGTGCCTGCTTATCGCATTCCCTACGGTGAGGCCCTGAGTCTCCTTCCTTATTATGACGTTATCCTCCTCGGCCTTGAGCCCGCCGTAGATGAAGAAGACGATTATCACGTCGAAAAGGACGACCCACTCTCTATAAAACAATGGGTAGCCAAAGCCTATGGCCAGGAAGGCGATGTTACCTGCAATGAAGAGGTAGAGAACCGCCTTAGAGACCTTTGCCGTTATCATTGTGGCGTCGTAGAGAGATCTCGTCCTCTGGAGGTAGCTCCTGAAGATCCTGCCTCCGTCCATTGGGAATGCCGGAACGATGTTGAATATGCCAAGGAAGATGTTGATCACGAAGAGCCACTGCGCGATGCTCTGGATTATTCCCGGAGGGAATGCTATGGCCATGAGCCCGAAGACTCCGCCAAGTAGCAGGCTCATCAGAGGTCCGACAAGCGAGACGTTGAACTCGACTCTTGGGTCGAGCCTCACATTCTCTATCATCGAGACCCCGCCGAACGGGAGAAGGAGTATCCTGCTCACTTTTACGCCGTTGTTCAGCGCGGTTACCGAGTGCGCGAGCTCGTGAATCAGCACGCAGACAAAGAGAAGGACCCAGAGGAAACCCAAGTAGGGGCTGAGTATGAAGAAGACGAGCATCATGAGGACGAAGATCCAGTGCAGCTCTATGCTTATCCCGAAGATCCTGCCTATGCCTACCGCTCCCTGCGATGCCATCGTATCGAATACATATCTCACCCAACTATATTAAATTGGTATAATACGCTCTCTCTATCATGCTCGTCTCTTTCATCAAGGGGAGCCCCGCGCTGCTCATGGAGAGGCCGAGGGCTGTGGTCGTGAGCGACCTCCACATAGGCAGGGAGTTCAAGCTCGCGAGGTCCGGCATGCACTTTCCTGGCGCATCGAAGCGTATGGCCGAACAGCTCCTGGAAATATGCAGGAAGGAGAGGTCGATGAGTATAATCATGCTCGGCGACGTGAAGGAGAGCATAGGGTACCCCCAGCGGGAGGAGTTCGACGCCATTGCGTCATTCTTCCACGCGCTCAGGCATATGAACATCTCCATAGTCAAGGGAAACCATGACGCGCATCTCGGGGAGATACTGAAGAGGATAGGCATCGGCGTCACCCCTGTGAACGAGCTGCTGCTCGGCAGGATCGCAATGATCCATGGCAATGGCCTGCCTTCGGAGAAGGCCATGTCGAAGGATTACATACTCGCCGGCCACTCTCACATCGCCGTTGAGGTAAATGGCATGGCGCAGAAGGGATGGCTGGTTGCAAAGACGGGGAAGGGCGCGGCGGAGAGGTACAAGAAGTACAACAGGCGAGCAAGGCTAGTAGTGCTTCCGGCATTCAGCAGCCTGATAACCGGGGTTAGGGCTAATTCCGAAGAGGAGCGGTCAATGCCGTTGCTACGGAATCGCATCTTCGATCCTGAGAGTGCCAGGATATACGACCTTAACGGGAATGCCGTTGAGCCGGAAGGGCAGTGAGCACTGCCTACTTCCTAAAAAGATTATTAAACTTGCGCATATCATATCTTGGAGTATGGCATTCGGGGCGAAGAAACAGAACAGGCTATTTGGAGGAGGGCCAAAGAAAGCGTCTCCGGCAGCGCCAGCGAGCAAGCGCGGCAATATTCCCCTCATGCCGGTCTACGTTGCCATAGTCGCTGCGATTCTTGTGATAGTGGCATACGTCTTCGTATCCGGCAGCGGCGCATCGGCATCATACTCGCTAAGTTCGAACCAGACAGTGCCTTTGCAGCTGAACAAGAGCGTGACACTGCAGCTCGGCAGTTCGTCGCAGCCGTATGCTCTCCAGCTGGTGGGCGCAAATTCCACGACCGGTTATGCCTTCTACTTCAGCAAGACGCCAATACTCTCGAATCCGATATATTCGTTCACTCTTGCGAAGGGCGGTTCAGTAAACATCAGCGGGTCTGGCGCATCGAATGCCGATCTCCAGATAAAACTGGTCTCGGGGACAGGCAGCAGCGCCACGGTGGAGCTCATACCAGTGCCTGCGGCCTTCGGAGTCAAGGTCAGCTCCGGCATAACCATGCTTAACAGCCAGTCATCAACTCCTGCATCAACGACAACTGTGCCAGCCACAACCACTGCAAACACCGTCAGTGCGCCTTCTACGACCACCGTCGCAGCTTCAACGACCACCGTGTCGCAGACCGCAACCATAGACGCACAGGTCATGGCCACCGCGAACCAGAGCATCTACGGGCAGCTCATG
>JAKBHG010000061.1:2756-4279 GCA_021836925.1 Microcaldota archaeon
CCCCTATAATGTACAACTCGACGTACATAAAGTACAGGTCGACGCTGCCTCCGGGAACGCCTTCCACCCCGTCGGGCCAGTTCACTTTCGCCAACGTTTCGGGCCCTGTGCCTTACAAAGTGACCGACAACATAAGCCTTGTGTCTGGCTCAACGTACAACATCGTCTACAGTGCAGTATCACACCTGTCTTCCACCACCGGCCCTATACTCACGCTTCAGGTCAACACGCAGACAGGAGCGACGATCTCGGCCAACTTCCAGGGCCTCTTCGCCGGGGCGAGCTACGACAATCTGAACTCACAGTACCAGGTTGCAAACAATGAGGGCGCCTGCGGCATCTTCCTGCCTTAATCCTCTCGGCAAAAGTTGGGCATAACTATTAAAAGGGGAGCTTCGCTCTTTACCTTATGCGATCAAGGAAAGTTGCAAGCCATTCTGGATGCGATCCTGCTACACTGCAGTCTAGAGACGATGGTTCTGCCAGTAATCTATTAAGAAAGACATACGATCGCACTAAGAAGTCTGCCGCAACATTTGGCCCTGCTCTTGGTGTCGCCTTGATCCTTAATGCCTTCAGGAGAAGCGAAGGATTCAATATCAGGAAGAACACATTAAGCGACACGATGGATAATGGCATCTCGTTCTCCATGGGGACTTTTGTCTGCGGGGCCTCAACAGTGCTGCTCTCCAGGCTGGCAAGGGATGCGGATCCCCACTGCGACCTGGGCAAGGCCGGCACTATGGCACTTGAGGTAGTGGGCTATGCGATAGGCTCGATAGGCGTCACAAAATGGGCTTTCAAGAGCCAGCATGACGGTGTCGCAGGGGTATACTTCATAGGCGCTCCGATCTCGCTTGCATTATTCGGCATAGACCAGGCAAGGCACGGTTCTAAGGCTGCAACCGCCGCGACAATGGCAGCAGCTGTAACTGCCGCTCTCTCATTTGTTGCTGGTTACGACAGGAGTGAGAATACGATACCTGCGGCTTTCGAGGCTTCACACGCAATCGCATTGGCTGCAGGAGCCATGGCTGTTGGCGCTCACAAATTCACCGCCAGGGTCGCTAAGAAGGTTACCCCAGACACAGGTAGCTTGATGGCTAGGTAATTTTGAATCAGCCTGACTGCCTCTCGTCCTCCTGCTGCCTCCTCTTTTTCTTCTCGGGAGGGATTGTGAACCAGAAGGTGCTTCCCTTTCCCAACTCCGAGGTCACCCCGACTCTTCCTCCATGGAGGTTCACTATCTCCTTGACTATCGAGAGGCCCAGCCCTGTCCCTGCCTTGGGCTGCATCGTAAGGTCCTTCCTCGATACCTGGTAGAACTTCTTGAACAGCTTCTTCAGATCGTCATCCTTCACCCCTATGCCTGTGTCGGCAACCTCTACCCTCACGTTCTTCCCCTTCCTGGTGACATTGACCTTGATGCTCCCCCTCTCGGTAAACTTGAGCGCATTGTCTATCAGGTTCACTATGACCTGTATGAGTCTGTTCGGATCGGCCGGGATCGGCGGCACATTGTA
>JAKBHG010000062.1 GCA_021836925.1 Microcaldota archaeon
AACGGAACGTATGTCGAGGCGTTCCTCGCAAAGTACGATCAGGGGAGCTCCACCTTCTACGCCGTTTTCCCGTGCCCTGTCAGCATAGGCAGCGGCACCACGCCCATGGCTGTCATCAGCTCAATAACAGAGAGCCCCGGAGATGTGCTCAACGTCACAGTTGCAAACGGATACAACACACCAGTAAGCGCAACCCTCTCGGTCGTGGCTCCGCCTGCGCTCTCGATTTCCACGAAGAGCAGGAACGTTCTGCTGCAGCCAGATTCGCAGCAGAGCTTCTCCTTCTCGTTCGCGCAGCCTCCGTCCGGCCAGTCTTTCACAACCGCGTTCGCTCTCTCCTACCTCGATGGCGGCCAACACTATGCCTCGGTGATGGACTACGTCGTGGAGAGCGGAAACAGCCTGCCGGCGCAGCAGGGAGGGAGCTCTGATGGCATTGTAGTCTGGGGATTCGCTCTTCTTGTAGCGCTTATTTTAATACTTATAGCCTCATCTTTAAGGAGGAACGCTAGGAGGAAAAGGGAAGCCTCAGGCGCTCAGCAACAACAACAGCAACAACAGCAGCAACAGGATAAACAAGCCGGCCAGCAACAGCAAAACCAGCAGCAACAGCAGTACGAACAAAAGGAGTGAATGCAATGCCAAGGCCTCATGTATCTATCATAATCCCGACGCTTAACGAGGAGGAGAACATAGCGGAGATGCTCTCCGGGGTCAGGAAGATAATGTCAAAGCTATCCAGCAGCTACGAACTGATCGTGGTCGACGGGGGGAGGAAGGGCCCATCCGCTGACAGGACTGTGGAGATAGCGAAAAGGCACGGCGCCAAGGTGCTCTACGATTTCAAGGGGAAGGGCTCCGCCCTGATTACGGGCTTTGCGGCGGCGCTCGGCGATGTCATCGTATCGATGGATGCCGACCTCTCGCACAAGCCGGAGGAGCTTCGCCTGCTGATCGCAGGCATAGATGCCGGCTATGACGTCTGCCTCGGGTCCAGGTTCCTGGTCGGCGGCGGCAGCGCAGACATGCCCCGCTACCGCGTCTTCGGGAACTGGGTTCTGCTGAAGATGGTCAACATCCTCTACGGCTCCAAGTACACGGACCTCTGCTACGGCTACAGGAGCTTTTCCAGGCACGGGCTGAAAGGGCTGGGGAAATTGAGGGAGCTGGAATACGGCATAGAGACGGAGATAAACATCAAGGCGCAGAAGGCGCACCTTCGCGTCCTCGAAGTCCCAAGCTACGAGAAGAAGAGGGGAGGAGGGACCGCAAAGGTGCCCAGCGTCGGAACGGGGCTCATGGCGATCCGCACCATTTTGAAGAACCTCGGGTAAATGGCGGCGCTGAAGAAAGCCTTAAATACTTATATACGTATATACATATATGGCAAAAGCGAAGGTGACCCTCTCGGTTGACGAAAGCCTGCTTATCGAGGCAAGGTCTGATATGGTAAAGAGAAGGCTCAGCCTCAGCGCCGCATTCGAGAACCTGCTCGAGTCATTTACCAAGCAATCGATAGAGGCCATGGCAAAGAACCTCGGCATACACACTGGTTACATAAGCTCTGGAGATGTGGTAAGGCTCAGGAAGAGAGGGGGCAACTCGGGGAAGGAAGTAAGGGCGATGAGGGATGAACGAGCGAAGAATCTATCTTGATACCAGCGCGGTAGTAAAGAGGTATGCAAAAGAGGAGGACTCCGAAGCTGTAGATAAGATTTACGCTGACACCGAGATGAGGAAGTCAAGGATTTGTTTCTCGCTGTGGAACATCGGAGAAGCGGTTGGCATATTCGATAGGTACAGGAAAACGGCTGACCCGAAGGAACGCACGCGCATATTCCTCGATGAGACCATACGGCTTCTCGGAAATGATTCCCTGGAGATCGGGGCGGTCTCCGCAGACATCCTGTCGCATGCGATCCAGATGCTGCTCAAGCACCACATGTATATCGCGGATGCGCTCCAGCTGGCGTCAGCATTGGATTTCAAGGCGGATGAATTTGTCACTGCAGACGGACGGCTTGCGAAAGCCGCAGAGAAGGAAGGCCTAGAAGTGGTAGAATTAGACGGCTGAGATGGGGAGCCGGATTACTTCTACTTCGGCTGCATGTAATAGAAGCCGAAGAGCTTGTTCATCTGGACATCGTTAGCAGTCGCAATCGGGATGAGGTTGAAGCTCTGGTTCAGGTTCGTGCACAGGCTGTTCGGGGTGTAGCACCAGTATCCCCAGTCAGCGACCATGCAGCTGTAGTTCTGCTGCACGAGCTTGACCTGCTGCGGGTCGTATGCGTAGCTCATCTGCAATGCGCTCCTGTTGTTTATGTTGAACAGCGTAGGGTCGTATGTGAAGACGGCGCAGCTGCTTGGAATCAGGTAGCTGCTGTTGTATACGAAGTTCTCGTAGAATCTCGCGTCGGAAGCCTGCGGTATGCTGCCCGGGCTGATGCCGAGCTGCGGAATCAGCATTAAGATCGAGTATCCTATCAGCACAACCAGTGCGATCGCAGCAGCGATGCGTTTCTTGTCTGCGCCTATTCCGGTGCGATGCTCCCCTCTCCTTCCGATGGAAGAGATCATCATCGAGCATGCAAACCCACCGAAGAGGCTGGCCTGCGCAACCATGCTCAGCATGAACCTCCAGTCGACGCCGAAGGTGACTCCGCCGCCGTAGAATGCGGTGTATATGAGGAAGAATATGAGGAACCACAAACCAACTGCAAGCAGCGCCCTCCTCATCCCGAACGCCATCATTGCTGCGCCGATTATCGCGAGCGCGGTGAAGAGTATCGGCTGCATTATGAATATGCCGCCGTACTGGTCGAACCAGAAGAGAGTGTTCTCGCACAGGTTATACTCGAAGTTCTGGAGGTTGAAGTTGCCGGTAGCGAGCGCGCTGCCGGCGCCGCAGCTGTTCTGTATGTAAGAGCCCTGGTATCCGAAGTTCCCGCTCATGAACTCGTTGAACGTGAAGAGCGCCTCCGGCGCAACCGCAAGCACGAATAGCAGGAACAGGACAAGGACCCGCGTGTCCAGCAGGCCCTCCTTTATGCGGCGCGCGTTTTTCGCGAGCGATGACCTCAGGCTCTGGTCGTCTAGGACGAGGTACATCAGCACGACGACGAGTATGAATGCGAGCGCATCGACCTTCATGTATGTGGCGAGCGCGATCGAGAAGGCGAACATGGCAAGCGTCTTGATGTTCTTCCGCTCCCTGAATATAAGCATGAAGAGGACTGCGATCATGAAGTAAGCGAGCATCGGAATTTCTGAGGTTGTCGGCTGCGCCCAGACGAGCAGTGCGGGAGAGAGCCCGAGCAGCAGCTCCGAGAAGAGTGCCGCGACCTTGTCCTTGAATAGCAGCACGGCAGCGAAGAACGTCGAGAGGACGGCGATGGCCGAGAGGAAGAGCTCGGTCCCATAGGCAGCGCCCCTGTTGACCCCGAAGAGCGCGAACCCGATCGCAAGGTTGAACGATGTGCCAATCGGCTCATGGAATACCTCGCCCATGTAGCATGCGGACGGCGTTCCATAGTCGCACATCCACGCCTGCCCGCCGTGCAGCAGCTGCTGCGCCATGGCCTGGTATATGGCGTCATCGAAGTAAAGCTGCTGCGTCGGTTTTACTACCGACAGCTCAACAGAGAGGAAGAGGAGCGCTATCAGGAGCGCCGCGGCGATGTGCTTCCTCCCTATCCCCTCCCTTTTGAATATGTCGACGATATCCCTCCTTCCCCATACAGCTGCGGATATCAGGCCTATGAACGCTATCAATATCCCGATCGTGAAAAGGTATTCCTGCGCAGAATTAGCAATCATCGCGCATCACACACCAGCCCTGTTTGTGATAAAGAGCCCGTTGATGAACATGTACTTTGTCTTTGTGGACTTCATTACGTCTATGGCGTCCTGCGGAGTCCTCACTATCGGGAATCCGTGGAGGTTGAAGCTGGTGTTCAGCACCACCCCCGCGCCCGTCCTTCTCTTGACTCCCTTGAGCAGCTCCTGGTAAGGCCTGTTTTCCCCTCCAACCATCTGCGGCCTCGCCGTGCCGTCGATGTGCATCACTGACTTCGTAAGGTCGCGCTTGCCTCGCTTCACGCTGTAGGCCATCGTCATGAACCTGTCCACGCCCTTGCTGTCGTATTCGAGTATGCTGCTCGCCTCGCTC
>JAKBHG010000063.1 GCA_021836925.1 Microcaldota archaeon
CTCTGCGAAGAAGAGCAGCAGCGCGACCACGTCGGTGGTGAACGCCTGCAGAGGGTAATATCCGGAGAGCATCACATACCTTATGCCGGTAGTGGCGTAGGTCATAGGGTCTATCGTGCTTAACGGCTGCATCCATGCAGGCATGCTGCTGACCGGGAAGAACGCCCCGGATATGAACCAGAGCGGCATCACCAGCACCTGCGCAAATATCTGGTATGCTTCTATGTTCTTCAGCCTTGATGCGAGCACGACCGTGAACGAGCTGAACCCGAGCGATATCAGCGTAACCAACACGAATATGTAAGGCAGGCCGGCCAGCCCCATGGCCATGCCTCCTCCCATTGCTATGCCCATTCCGAGGGCGAGCATGCCCCCTATCACGGCCACTATGGTGCCATAGAATATCTTGCTTAGTATTATGGCGTTCTTGCTGACTGGCGTTATAAGGAACGCTTTAAGGTTGCCTAGCTGCCTGTCGGATATGAGCGTCGCCCCACCGCCGAATATAGCCCCGAAGGCCGCAACCATTGCGACCAGCCCGCCAATCAGGAAGGTTTTGTAGCTTATCTGGAAGCCGTATGCAAGGTTGCTCCCTACGAGCGAAGATATCTGGGATAAGGACTGCGGATCGCCCGTCGCCGATGAGGGGTTTGCGCCGTACTTCGCGGCCGTCTGCTCTATTATCGACAATCCGCCGGCAGTGCCTGCCAAATTGCTATTGCTGTGGTACACCTGCACAGAGGGATTGCCGCCGTCATGGTTTGGAAATGTGGGCAGTATTACAACTACAAGATCCACGCTGCCGCTCTTGAGCATCGACATTGCCGTGGCTAGATCGGTAGAGGATGTCACATGAAGCGTATTCTGTGACTGGAGCGCGCTGAGGAATGATGCGGACTGTTGGTTGTTCGCATAGTTCACTACTGCGGTTTGTATGCCGACCGCGCTGTTGTTGCCGAGATTGCTGAATATTACTATTAGTATGAACGGAAAGATGAGCGCCCTGATTATGTTAGTCCTAAGGTGTGCCGCGTATATGATCATTTCCCTGCGCAGAAGCGCTATAGTATCTCTTCCAAACGCCAATCAATTACCTCCTTGGTAGCATCTGCGAACGCGGCGACTCATAGCTGTTGGATGTCGTGTCCCTGAGGCTGCTGCCTGTCAGTTTTATGAATACGTCGTCCATGGTCGTAAGGCGGCTGCTTATCGAGTATACCTCTATCTTCCTTTTCGAGGCCTCGGACATTATGCCGCTGACCACGCGCGCCGTGTCGCCGCTTATCTCTGCGAGAAGCTTCTCGCCGTTCACTTCAGGTTTCAGCTTGTACTTGGTCCTTACTATCTCTGCAACCTGCTCCAGTGCCTCAGGCTTGGCCACGACCTCGAGAATCGGATTGGTGGCCACCAATCTCTTGAGCTCCAGCGGCGTCCCTATCGCCTTTATCTCGCCATGGTCTATTACCGCTATCCTCTCGCACAGGGAGTCTGCCTCTTCGAGGTACTGCGTGGTCATGATTATGGTGACGCCCTGCTTGCTCAGCTCCTTTATGCGCTTCCACATATCAAGCCTGTTCTGCACGTCAAGGCCGGTTGTCGGCTCGTCGAGTATGAGTATCTTCGGCACGTTTATCATTGACTTGACCAGTTCCAGCCTTCTCTGCATTCCTCCTGAGAAGGTTCCGGCGCGCACGTTTGCCTTGTCCTCAAGGTTCGCTTCCCTGAGCGCCTCGTTCACCCTCTTATTCATTTCGGCCTCGCGGAGCCCGTACAGCCTGGCAAACAGCTCCAGGTTCTGCTTTGCCGTCAGATCAGGCTCCACAACCGTCTCCTGGGTCATCATGCCTATTATCTTCTTGACATAGGCCGGATCGCGAGAGATGTCCCTGCCGTCTACTATTATTGCACCGGATGTCGCCTTCAGCAGTCCTAGTATCAGGTTTATCATTGTTGTCTTGCCCGCTCCGTTCGGCCCCAGCAGGCCGAAGAGCTCTCCCTTCTTTATCGTAAAGCTGACTCCGTTAAGTGCGGTGAAATCGCCGAACCTCTTCGCCGCTTTTCTTACTTCTATCAGATCGATTGACTGTGCTGGCATGCCTCCTACCTTATTCCCCAATTATCCTTGATATGTCCTTCACGGTCCTCATTAGAACCTCCTGCGTCTCCTTGAGGACCTTAACGCCGCTCGGAGTGATCTTATAATATTTCATCGTACGGTCGCCTGATGTCTTCTTCTGCGCCGTTATGTAGTGCGATTTCTCAAGGGCGGTTATTATGTTGTATACCTCGCTCTTTATTGCAGACGGGCTGGTCTTAGCCATCTTGTCAGCCCAGATGCCTGTGCTTCCTGCAGCGCCGCGGGCCTTCGGCCTCTGCGACTGCATCTTCTGTATGTCCTTTACCAGCGAGTAGTAATTGGTCCTGCAGTGTGCCAGCTTGTAGAGTATCACTATCCTGAGCGCTACCCTGCGTATGTCCTTACCGATAGCTTTGTGGAAGTCCGGGACTGCTATCCCAGCTCCAGCAGAGCCATTTCTTCCTACGGCCAAGAAACCACTGGTTTAAATCTGAACCAGTTTAAATTTAAACCGTAAAGAGATTTAAATCCCGCACCTGCAGGACTTGTAGGAAAAGAAATGCGGAGCGCTTATTGGTGCTCCGCGGTGTAAACGAGGACACTGTCGTACTTCCTCGTTATCTGGCTCGACCTTATGCCGTACAGCGCCTTTATCCCTGACTTGTACGCGAGATCCAGCAGCCTCTGTGTTATTATGCCGTCGAACACTACCGCAAACGTGCCGTTCGCGTCCTGTAGGGTAGGTATTATCTCCCTTATTGGCACCTCCTTTATGACGCCACCATTGGAGTCGTAAAGCCTGCCTCTCAGCGTGTTCTTTAGGTCGTCGAGCGCGTTCATGAAGCCCGAAGCGAGCTTCTCGTCTATCCCATGAGCCTGCGAATGTGCCGAAGAACCACCCATGTCCGGTATTGATGGCATGCCACTGCTCTCGTGCCTGCTGTCGAGCTCCTTTATGCCAAGGTCAAAAGAGCTCTCCCTTGATTGGCTTCTCGGTTCCCTCTGGCGTTCGCCACGTTCCTCTGGATAGCTGGGCTTCGAAACGTTCCTGACCCTGTTGCCTATCTCATCAGGGCTCAGGAACTCATCGTGCTGCGCCTGCCTCTGCTCCTGCACCTCTGAATGCGGCTCCCTCCTTGTTTCCTTGGCTTCTTGGGGCTGCCTCACTTCCGATGGAGGATACCTCCTCTCGTTCCTCTCCGGCTCCCTTTCCATCGAGTGGTTCCTGAAGCCTTCGTGCTCGCCATTGTGGTTCCTGCCATTGTGCGGGTTGCTTATCCTGTTTATCGACATATACTGGTCCATAGACATCCTGTTTCTGAGAGACTTGATTATCTCCTTCCTCGCAAGCTCCTCGACCTCCTTTCCGTCAGGCGCCTTCGCGACGAAGTCTATCTCCGCCGCGCTTATCATGTTCCTTATTATCATGTCGCCTCCACGGTCGCCGTCGACGAAGAGGGTGACGGTCTTCTTGGCGCATAGGTCCAGTATCGTCTTCGGTATCTTGCCGGCTGCGCCTCCCACTGCTATCGCGTTGGCTATGTCGCACTTGAGCAGGTTTATCACATCTGCCCTACCCTCGACTATTATCACCTCTTCGTTCGAAGCGATATCGGGTCCGGCAGGCAGAGCGTCTGGCCCGTACGTGCCTATGACGCTCGATTTGAATTCGCTCTCCACGAGATCCGTTATCTCCTTGCTTCCAGGAGTGTCAGTGGTCGACATCGTCTTGAGGAGTTCCTTTGCCCTGTTGACTATGTTCTTGCGCTTCTCGTTCCTGGTGTCGTCTATCGACAATACCTTGAACGACGTCTCGAACGGCCCGACTCTGTCGACCGTCTCTATCGCCGCACCGAGTATGCATGTCTCGACCCTGCTAAGCGATGATGGGAGGTAGAGCTTCCCGTGCGTCCTGCCGCTGGTGGCGTTGGACTCTATCTCTATTCTTCCTATCTTCCCGTTCTTCTGCAGCTCCCTTAGGTCAAGGTCCGTGCCCAGAAGGCCTTCCCTCTGGCCGAAAACAGCGCCGA
>JAKBHG010000005.1 GCA_021836925.1 Microcaldota archaeon
CGAACGTGGACAGCCTCTGCTGGAGCACGGATATCAGCGATGTCATCTCCGTAGTGTTTACGCTGTGCTGCAGCGTGAGGGGTATCTCGGTTCCCCCCACGAACTCGATTCCAAGGTGTATGCCGTAGTGCAGGTCGAGCAGCGCAAGCGCAGCTACCACTACCACAAGGACCAGTATCCTCCTGTCCTTCAAGTAGGATTTAGCCTGCAGCATCTTATCTTACCTCTTTCCTCTTCTTGTACCAAAGGATCAGCGGCGTGTTGAACAGCCACGTGGTTGCTATGTCGGTAACAAGCCCTATCAATACAACCCCTGATATCTCGAAGTATGTCTGTATAAACGTGAAGTACGAGACGATGAACAGTATGGCGAATGTGAGTATCGCCGCAAGCGTCATGGTCAGGCCGGTCTTCATGCTCGCGAAGGCCCTGCTTTCAGGGGTCCCCTCGCTCCTTTTGAGTATCCTTATGGCCGTGAGCGTGTCGGTGTCTATCGCGTACCCTATGAGCATCAGTAGGCCTCCGACAGACGCCAGGCCGAGTGGTATTCCGAATACCACCATGAAGCCGAGCGAGACCAGTATGTCGTTCGCTGCCCCAAATACGACCGAGAACGAAGGCACCGGGGTCCTGAATATGAAGAATACCACCAGCGCCACTATGATGAACGCCGTTATTATTATGCTCCTGACCTTCCCGAGGAAGAAACTGCCCAGGGTCGGCGTAACATAGTTGTACGAATACGTAGTATAGTGCACTGCGCCGCCCAGCACTCCCAGTATCTGCGTCTTGTACGACGTCGATGCGTTGTTGTATGCGTTGTTCGCCGCATTAAGTACGGACTGCGCGTTTGATGCGTTGTAGCTGAAAGTCCTGTTGGCAAGGAATGGAGAGAGGCCCAATATCACGGTGTTGGCCGTAGAACCCATCTGCGAGAGGTATCGCGATGCAGCAGCCTGCTGCACCGAGAGCTGGCTTAGCAGGGTGGAGTTGCCCGGGCTGGACTGGAGCTCCTGGTTTATCGTAGTCTCGTTTACAACAGCTGAGGAGTATTCGTTGTACTGCGTAAGCATGGCCGTTACGTTGCCCTCTGCATTTATTATGCTGCTGTTGGCGTCTATCGTGACGGTCACTCCGCTTGGCGATTTCTCCACGCTGGTGTGCGCATTGGGTATGTGCGAGTTGACATACGAGGTAAGGCTGCTGATGCCTATGCTCTGGTTGGTCTGCAGCTGCACGCTGACGCCGCCCTTGAGGGATGAGTCAAGCTGAAGATGTGGAATGAAGTACAGGCTGATCACAAGGAGCACAAGAGGCACGAATATGAACCTGTTGTAGTACTTGCTCTCGTATATGTTTCTTACCATGAAAATCAGTCTGGCTAAGAGTCCTTTGAACGTCATATATTACTGGGACAAGATATTTAATTATGCCTAAATGCGCCCAACGCGAAAGAAAAGATATGTTGAAAAAATCAAGAAAAGAAAAGCAAAGAAAAGGCGCGCTTTACGCGTGCCTCTTCATGAGCTTGAGATGCAGCGACGTCACGAAGCCGTACACTATGAAGAATATTGCTCCGAGAACCAATGTCCAGCCGAAGAAGCTCGGTATCGAGACCAGCGCCGGGACATCCGCAAGCAGTATCAGTCCGAGCACGAAAACGTATATGCCCCAGTACAGGGCCCTGAATATGTGCCATCCAGAATGCTTCTCGTTGAAATGAAGCATACGTTCATACGCTAGCGTTGGGTCGATCGTGACCACATTGCCACTTCCATTTGACCTTTTTACAGCCATTTATACACCTTGATAGTAATTCTATGGAAAACATTAAAAAGCTACAGTCTCTCGCGCAACCATAATATGCATGACGTACGCATTACCTATGCAAGTTACCTGTGCGAGAGCAGGTAGCAGGTGATGGCCAATGGTAAGCAGGGTCAGCAAGAAGAAGAGGCCCCGAAGGGAAATCCACCAGGAGAGGGAGGAGGAGAAGACCGAAGGCGGAGTGTTCAACAGGGCAACCATGATAATGCTCGGCAAGTTCTTCAACAAAGGTGTGGTAAGCAAGCTAGGCTTCCCGATCGCGCGCGGCAAGGAGAGCGACGTGTTCGTGGCGGAAGCGGGCAATGCGGAAATCCTCGGAGGCGCATCCCACGTCATACTTAAGATGTTCAGGGTCACGACTACCTCCTTCCGCAAAATGTCGCCGTACATTGACGGCGACCCTAGGTTCACGAGGCAGGTGGGCAAGAGCAGGGAAAAGATCATCGAGACGTGGTGCAAGAAGGAGTTCGGCAACCTCGAGATAGCATCTCGCGCCGGCGTGAGCGTGCCAAAGCCCTACATGTACAACGGGACAATACTTGCTATGGAGTTCATACATGACAGCGGCATGGTGCCTGCCGCGACGCTCGCGAATTCCACGCTAAGCAATCCGGAAAGGATGGCGCACGCGGTGATCGAAGACATAAGGAAGCTCTACGATGCCGGACTCGTGCATGCGGACATGAGCGAGTACAACATACTGGTCGGCGACGACGAGAAGGAGTACGTAATAGACATGGGGCAGGCCATAGTGCTGAAGCACCCGAACGCCTACGACTACCTGCAGAGGGACGTGGAGCACATAGTGAAGTACTTCAACAGGAAGTACGGCCTCGGCATCGACTGGCGCAAAACCTACAATCAGATAGTCCAGGAAGAGTGATCGATCCCCTTCAGCGTCTTCTGCACGACCTTCGACATGCCGTATCTCTTGTAGAGGCTGTCGACCAGTTCTGCGCTCATCGACGTGGAAGGGTTGCGGAGCCGCATGGAACATACGTCCTTGTACGGCTTTATGGAGATGCCGAACGTGCCTATCCTCTGTGCCTCGTTTACTATCTCCTGCTTGTCAAAACCGCTCAGCGGCCTGAACATGAGGAGCTTGATGCCTTTCTCGGATGCCCTCATGTTCTTGACGGTCTGCGACGCCACCTGTGCGAGGCTCTCGCCCGTGCATATGACCTCCGCGCCCTCCTTCTTTGCGATGCGCTCCGCGATCTTGTACATGAACCGCTTGAACAGCACGTGTTCGTATTTGCTCGGCATGCTCATGACCGCAGACTGGAACGCGTCCGCCTTCGCGAAATATACGCCTGCCCCGTTTGAGTATCCTGAAAGCGCCGCGCCAAACTCCTTTATCTTTGACTCTTCCGCTACGCTGTTGCTGGCAAACGGGTGGAAGTGCAGGTATATTGGAATCAGCCCGCGCTTCATTGCGTAGTATGCGGCGACAGGCGAATCTATTCCACCAGAAAGCAGTATCACCGCCTTGCCGGAAGAGCCGACCGGCAATCCTCCCGGCCCCCGTATCTTATTGGAATAGACCAAGGTGCCGAAGTCCGTGACGTTGATGCTGACTGCCTTCTTGGAATCCTTGTCGACCTCGATGCCTTTCTCGACTGCGAGCGAGAGCAGCTCCTTCAGTATCTCCATCGAGTTCTTCCCCTTCTTGAGGGACCTCCTCACGATTATCCTGATGGGCTCGCCGCCAAGGTCCGAGGAGAGCTTCCTTACGGCGCCGAACATCGCAGTTGTATTGCCATCCACCAGGATGGCCGGGGCGAACCAGCTCACCCCGAATACCTTCGAGAGCCTGCCGCTTATCCCTTCCACATCGCTGCCTTTCGTGAGCTCGACAACGAAGCGGTCGCGCCTAAGGTCCAAGGAGGCGTACTCTGCGCCCTCCAGGGCCTTCGCTATATTCCTCCTAAGCCTGCTGATGAATACGTTCCTATTGTCCCCTTTCAGCCATATCTCGCCAAAGTGAATCACAATATATTTATAGCTGTAATCTGTCATAACAGTAAATCTTTCAGCAAAGGTTATTAACGTAGCGACTGAAGATTACGCATCAGTAAGGGTGTGCGCTTGTCGATTCCATCAAGGCTGTCGAAGTTCATAGACGATTCGAAGAGAGTCATGAGCATAAGCTACAAGCCGAGTTCGGAGGAATTCAACAAGAGCGCCAAGATAATACTGATCGGCATACTCCTGATCGGTGCGGTCGGCTTCATAATAGCAATAATAATCTCGCTCATCATATCGGGATCGCTAAGCCTGGTGTGATCAGGCCCACTTTCCGGCGAGTCAGATGAAGATAGAGATCGACTTTACCAAGTCCGCGCAGGAGAATGCATCCGAATACTACGGCAGGGCCAAGAGGGCGAAGGCGAAGGCCGAAGGCGCCGGTGAAGCGGTCAAGAGGCTCGAGGCGAAGCTCAAGTCGCTGAAGAAGAAGGAGGCGGCGCAGCCGAAGGAGAAGAAGCAGATAATCAAGGCCAGGAAGCAGCAATGGTACGAGAAGTTCCACTGGTTCTTCGCGTCGAACGGTGCGCTGGTCATAGGGGGCAGGGACGCCCACCAGAACGAGATGCTGAACTCTAAGCATTTTGAGGACAGCGACCTATTCTTCCATGCGGACATATTCGGCGCCTCGGTAACGATACTGAAGGGCGGCGAGTCTGCCGGCAAGGAGGTTAGGGAAGAGGTGGCCCAGTTTGCGGCGTGCAACTCCAGCGCATGGAAGGACGGCATGGGGAGCGTCAACGTTTACGCGATGAGAAGAAGCCAGGTCAGCAAATCAACGGGCAAGGGCTCGCTCGGCACCGGAGGCTTCCTGCTCACCGGTGAGCGAGAATGGTACAGGGGGGTCGCGCTCAAGCTGGTCGTCTATATGGGCGAAGACGGCCTGAGGGTGATGCCCCACGTGATGCTGCCGCGCATGACTGGGAAGATAGGCAGGCATGTCACGCTGATACCAGGAGACGAGAAGAAGTCCGATGCCGCGAAGAGCATCGGCGCGTACTTGTCCTACAACGACATAGACCACATAATGCAGCAGCTTCCGACAGGCTCGTTCAGGATAGAGAAGGGCGAGTAATTACGGCACTGTGTATCCATCCGTCCAGGATGAGGTAAATGTCAAGCCTGCGCTTGTTTTGCCATTGTATCCGTTGCCGCCGTAGTCCTTCGCATTGCCATTGAGGGGCCACCAGCCCACGAGGTTCTGCAGGTCTATCGGTGTTCCGCCTATCCCTTCGCCGTAAAGCCCTGCTATCGCATTGGACGAGAGCGCCGTATTGTACATCTGTGCGTTCGCTACGCTCCCGTTGAAAAATGACCCTGCTCCTCCCCTGCTGCCGATATACGTGTAAAGCCCCGAGCCTTGCAAATTGAGCGTTCCGCTATCAGTGGTCTCGGCTACCATTGATCCATCTATCCATATGCTGACGGCGGTCCCGTTGTATCTACTCGCCATGAAATACCATACGTTCGGCACGATATAGCCAGAAGCGCTTTTAGCCTCGTTCCAGCAGCCCCCGGTAGTGCAGACCCAGGTCTCTGCTTCCCCTGTTCCGCTGTCGTTTATCGCTATTATCGGATTTATTTCCGCAGTGGGGCTCGAATCTGTTCCGAAGACCTCCTGTCTGCTTCCGCAGCATCCACCCGTCAAGTGCTTCCCGCTGTTCCATTTCACCCATGCAGTCATGGTTATTGTGTTTCCGGTTGCAAGGACCCTATTCGTAAGTATGGTTACGTTGCCGCCGTTTCCGTTAAGCTGGGCGACAAATTTCGGGAGCCTGCCGCTGCATTCGCCTGCGAAGTTGATGAATTTCGTGGTGCCCGGGCCATCCGGTCTGTAAACATAGCAAGCGCCTGGCTGTGCCTTCGGTTCGAAGTTGCTGGCGTTGAAGACGCCGAGCTCGAACAGCACCACGAGAACCACCGCAATGATCATTATCAGCCATCCATAAGTTGTAAGGTATTCCATTGCAGACTGGCTTCGGTGCTGCATTCTATCACAAGAGGGATTCTGAAGTAATCTATTAAAATATGCAGGGAGGGAGATTTGAACTCCCGAACCCGCTAAGGGAGTGAGCCCTGAACCATCCCTCTCATAATTTTAATAGCATAGCGCATATTAAGTTTCTGATGTAATCATCATCATGCGCGTGATTTCGTGGAATATAAACTCCGTGCGTGCTCGCTCATCACGGTTGCTGGAGCTTCTTAATCGTCACGACCCTGATATAGTCTGCTTGCAGGAAACAAAAACGAAAGATAGGTATTTCCCTATATCAGAGCTAAGTGCCGTCGGATATACCGCCATCCTGAATGGTCAGGAAAGTTATAACGGTGTCGCAATCCTTATCCGAAGCCCACCAAAACAGCATAACCTCTACACTCATATATTACCACAGACACAAAAAACAGGTAAGACAGATCAAGTGTATTACAAGCCTACAGATATATATTCAAATTTTCCCGCAAATCCTGTGCCGAGTGAAGCCAGACTCATATCCGCAAACATTGGAGGGATAAGAGTGGTTAATGTATATGTAATTAATGGGGAAAGCAGAGAGAGTATCAAATTTGGCCTCAAACAAGTTTGGATGGATGCGCTAGGCAAATGGATTCAAAGCCTTCCAAGAACGCCACCTCTCTTAATGGTGGGAGACTTTAATGTGGCACCCGAAAATTGTGATGTTTGGGATCCGGAAGGACTTCAGGAGCGCATACATTGTACAAGGGAAGAAAGAGAGTGGCTCATAAAGCTAAAAGGCGAAAGACTATACGATATTCTCAGGAAGACTAATCCAAACCAGAAAATGTATACATGGTGGCCATATCAGAGAGATGCGTTTGAGCAAGATGAAGGACTTCGGTTTGACCTTGCTTTAGGCGACTCTCAGCTAGTAAGGCTAACAAAGAGAGTATGGGTAGACAGAGACGAGAGGAAACCAGATAAGACAAAGGAGCCCCCTAGCGATCATGCACCTGTAATAATCGACCTTTATAACGCACCTACTACTCAAAAGGAGGTTTTAAAACGAAGATAATGAATTTGAATATGTTTTCAAACAACGAACTGTTTGTTTCATTAAAGGAAACTTTTAGTTTCTTAAAAGGAAACAAATAAAAACTTATATGGAGAAATTACTGTGATGGGAGCAACACCACGCAAAAGCATGAAAGATGCGGTCATCGAGTATGTACTTGACAGGCCGAAGCAAAGGGTCAAAGTCACAGAAATAGCTAGGCAGCTACATGCAAGCAAAGGATACGTAAGCAAGACCGTAAGCAATATGAAAAAGGACGGGCTGATAAAAAACAGTCTCGTGAATTTAGGTGATCCGTACGTCAGATCACTCAAAACCTCAATCAATCTTGATAAAATAAGGAGGAGCGGTATAATATCGGCAATCAAAAGGATCGGCGTAAGGGGCGCTGGCTTGTACGGCTCGTGGGCCAATGGGACAAACACAGAAGACAGTGATATAGATCTATGGCTGAAACTTTCTGGGGATACGGCAGCCATCTTGGTTGGGGGTCTGCGGCAGCAGATCATAGAGAGACTTCATGTAGAGCCGCAAATAATTATCCTGGGCCAAAATAAAATCAATGCGTTAAGGAAGGATAATGAGGTTTTTTATTTCACACTGCTGTTCGGGTCTATAATCCTGATGGGCGAGGGAATTGGGCAGATTTGACGACTGCTTCAAGGCAGGGTTGATAAGGAAGGTAGAACCTTCCAAGCACACAGCCCTAATGATGCTAAAGAAGGCGGCGAGGCTGTTGAAGGAAGCGGAGGACAGCCTCACCGCCGATGCGCCGGACAGCAGCATGATGATGGCCTACGAGGTTATGCTCCTAACGGGCAAGGCGCTTTTGGTGAAAGATGGATTCAGGGAAAGGAGTCATTACTGTGTTGTAGGGTATGTGAAAGAGGTCTATGCTAATAAGGGCAAGGTTGATGGCCCACTCATAGAACGCTTTGACCATTACAGGGAGGTGAGGCACATGGTCGCCTATGATGCCGAGTTCATGGTTTCGAGCAGCGATGCAGAGACGGCAATCAATGATGCAGAACGTTTGCTGCTGGAAATAAAGAAGCTAATTTAATGCAGGGAGGGAGATTTGAACTCCCGAACCCGCTAAGGGAGTGAGCCCTGAACCCACCGCATTTGGCCAGGCTTTGCTATCCCTGCATTTACAAGCAGATTGCGCACTTCGCGCATTTACGCTTTATCGTAGTCCTATTTATTTATTATCATTCCTTTTTATATCTGACGATGCCGCATCTTGCGGCACGCATGCGCTGATAAAATGGCCGGACAGCAGATATCGGTAAGGGTGGCGACCGCGATTGGCCTCGGCGCCATAATCGGGGCGGGCATATTCGTGCTCAGCGGCACGACGATAGCTCTTGCCGGCGCATACTCAATCCTCGCGTTCATACTTGTCGGGATAATAGCCATGCTTGTCGCGGTGGAGCTCGGCTCCCTTGGCGAAGTGATGCCACATGCGAAGGGCGGCTCCTACTCGTTCACGTTCAATGCCTTCGGCTCGGAACTAGGGTTCGTCACAGGCATTCTCCTCTACTTCAGTTTCGCAACCGCGGTGAGCGCGGTGGCGCTCGGGTTCGGATCATACCTATCAAGCATGTTGGGATACACGCAGCACGTATATGCAGTGGCGTTCGCGCTGCTGCAGATACTGGCGCTGTCGGTAATCAACATAATAGGGATAAAGAAAGCGGCAAAGGCGGACTTCGGCCTCGTGATGGTCAAGCTCTGCGTGCTGGCCGTATTCATACTGTTTGCCTTGCTGTTCGCGTTCGCGCATCCGCATGTACTGCAGACGAATTTTGCCACTGCCCCTTCGAAGGAGGGCATAGGCGCGATATTCGCGGCGAGCGTCGCGGTATTCTTCGCGTATACCGGCTTCCAGGCAATATCGACCCTGACCGACAGGGTCAAGGGAGGCGCGCGCTACGCCTCAAAGGCGCTGATCTATTCGGTACTGATAAGCCTTGCCGTATACCTGCTCGTTGACGTAGCGCTCATGCTCCTCGCGCCGGCAAGCTCCTACACGATAAGCGCAGATCCCCTCTCATTCGCCCTGAAGAACGTGTCAGCGCCCCCATGGCTGTTCATTGTCGTAGACGTAGGTGCGCTAATAGCCACGACCTCTGCGGCCCTCGCAATGATACTGGCCTCTTCCAGGACTGTGTACCAGATAAGCAAGGACAAGCTCCTGCCTGCCGTGCTGAGGAAGTACAACGCGAAGAGGGACGTCGCGGTAAACGGCGTCGCGATAACGGCAGTGATAGCCGCGGTGATGCTGTTCTCCGGCAACATATACATAATAGCTGCGATAAGCAATTTCGGCCTCCTATTCTCGTATCTGATGAGCAGCATCGCGGTGATACACTTCAAGCGCAGGCCCGATGTCCCCCTGAAGGTGCCGTTCTATCCCTACCTGCCAATAGCCGCCATACTCGCGCTGGTGGCGCTTCTCGTCGGCATGCCCAAGGAGGCGCTTATCATAGGCTCAGGGCTGATAATGCTCTTGATAGCGGTATATTATTTCTTCAGGGAAATTGACAGGAAGAAGCCGGTAAAGGTAAGGCTTTTCAAGTAATAATCCAAACACAAATGCGGTATTGACATGCTAATAGGAATAGTCGGCGCGCCGAACAAGGGGAAAAGCACGCTTTTCTCGGCCCTAACGGAAGCCTCGGTGGACATCGCCGACTATCCATTCACCACAATCGACCCGAACCGCGGAACGACATACGTGACTGCAGAATGCGTCGAGAAAGAGAAGAGCCTAAAGTGCAGGCCCAAGAACTCGAAGTGCATGAACGGCACCAGGTATATACCAATCAGCGTTATCGACGTCGCAGGCCTCGTGGGCGGCGCACACGAGGGAAAAGGCCGCGGCAACCAGTTCCTGAATGACATCGCGTCTTCTGACGTGCTCATACTCGTCGCAGACGCGAGCGGAAGAACCGATTCCAACGGCAATCCATGCTCCGACTGCAACCCTGTGGAGGACGTGCGCATGGTAAGATTGGAACTTGCGGAGTGGCTCGCGACGTCGATCAGGAAGGGGATGAAACAGATAGCGAGGAGCCAAAATCCAGAGGAGGCGCTCGCAGTATATCTTTCTGGATTCAAGATAACAAGGCAGCATGTAGATGCCGCCCTCGGTAAGCTGAATCTGCAGATATCAAAAGATGGCCTGCCTGACGATAAGATACTAGCGCTGGCAAGCGAGCTGATGCTTCTGTCCAAGCCTTTCATAATCGCCGCGAACAAGGCCGACGTGCCTGGATCCGAGGCTAACGTGGAAAAGCTCAAGTCTGAATTCGGTGCGGCTGAAGTCGTCGCATGCTCCGCCGCAGTGGAGTTGGCACTGAGGAAGGCGAGATCCAAAGGCATCATAAAGTACGAAGAGGGTACGGATTCCTTCGAGGTGGCGGACGGCAGCGCGAGCACCGAGCAGGCGGCCGCGTTGAAGGCGATGTCATCCATGCTAAAGAAGGACGGCGGCACGCACGTGCAGGAGATACTGAACAGGGTCGTCTTCGGCCTGCTCGACAGCATAGTCGTGTATCCGGTCGAGGATGAGAACAAGTGGTCCGACAGCAACGGAAACGTGCTCCCGGATGCCGTGCTCCTGAAGAAGGGCTCCACCACGATGGACCTCGCGATGGCGGTGCACACCGAGATAGCGAAGAAGATGCTTTACGCAGTTGACGGCAGGACCCATGCGAGGCTGGCCAAGAACCACGCGCTAAATAACAATGACGTGATCAAGATAGTCAGCGCGGCGAAGTGAGCCCTTTCGCGAACGCGTTAACAATGTGAGCGAGAAATCCCACATGCTTCAGCAGTGTGATGAGAGCGAACTGCAGAGAAGCAGAAGCCTCCTTTGCCATCAGAGGCCTATTGGCATCATATCGTTTGGTTCGGTATGTTCTCGCTTCATCTGATTTGCCCAGTTGGATTCCGGGTCTTATGTTCCATCTACGAAATTTGCCCTTTCGGACTCCGCTGTGTCCCAGCGTATAGTATGATTTCGTTGCAAAGGTGTATATACTTTCTTGTGCCATAGTAATCATCGTTTGGTTCGGGAAGCCCACACCGTTTATGGGTGGGAAGATGTCACATACTTCAGTTTCTAATTAGCAACAAGAAAGAGAAAGAAAAAAAAGACATTGTGATAAGATGGCATCGCTATATTCACCGCAATCCCAGGCAGGAGTGATGAGCTTCTACGATGCGCCTTCCAAGGGGCCGAAGATAAGCCCGAAGGCCATATTCATAGCGGTCGCAGTATTCGCGATAATCGTGCTTGTCATCGACCACATATCGTATCTGTAAAGCACTTATCCTCACGCGATCCTGAAGAAGTCCCTCTTGAGCTCGGTGACATCACCGTTCTCTGACGCAATGTACAGTATTGCCCTGACGCCGTCGCCCTCTATGCCTGTCTCCCTAGAGATGTCGTCTACTTTCATAGCCCTTTCGTTTATGAGCGCGAGCACCCTCGGCAGGTTTGAGTAGACGAAGCTCCTCAGCACAATGTAGTATTTCTTGTTGAATGCCCTTACCCCTATCACATATCCCTGGCGTATGCTCGCCTCTAGAGTCATTGATATGCCTGATGCCTCGGTCTCGGTGTTCACGACCAGATACCCTTTCTTCTCGAGCCTGTCGCCGTACTCACCAGTGTTTCTTAGCGATATCATCTCCTTCATGTCCGCCTTCGTCTCGCGCTGCTGCGGCTGCCTTGCTGCAGGCTGCTGCGCCGGCGGGGGCGTCATGCGCTCGACGGGCATGGACTGCGCGCTCTGCGCCGCCTGCCCTGGTTTTTTTCTCATGAGATAAGTGTTGTAGATGTAGTCGGGTATGCTGTACCTACTGACGTTGTCCTTCTTGCTCTTCTGTATGCTGACATAGCCGTTCTTGAGGAGCGAGTTAAGGACACGCGTCTCCTTTTCCGACAGCTCCTTGCTGATGTTTTCCGGCGTCCTCACGTTGTATCGCAGTCCGTCCAACTTCTTCAGTACGCCGAGCTCCTCTTCCGTAGGCACCGTTGTTGCCTCCGCCTTCTTCGAGACCGCGAACTCGCCGTTCTGGCCCTCCCTGAATTCTACTATGTCTCCTTCTCCAAGCCCCAGTCGGTCTACCATCTCGTCAGGCAGGTTGATTACGAGCTTGTCCCCATTCTTGTAGACCTTCGGCATCAATACCATCTATAAATAGATTTTGCATTAAAGTATTAATAGATACCATGGAGAGCTTAAAAGAGTTTTCCACATACACCAAGAGGTACATAACGAAGAAGGACACTTACGCGATAATGGCAAACGCGCAGGCTCTCGGCATAGACAACAAGCTCGTGGCGGAGAATGCCGGCACGGCAATCGCGGACATACTCAAGCTCAGATACAAAAGGAGCCGGATCCTCTTCATATGCGGCAACGGCTCAAAGGGTGCGATGGGCCTCGCGGCGGCGAGGCACTGCCTCGGCTACCTTAATTCCCTCAACATAGCATACATGAATTCTGTGGCTGTTGTGAGCAACGGCGCGGCGGAGCTGAACTACAAGCTTCTGAAGGACATAGAGGGTGTGGAAATAATAGATTCCACGGGCATGCGAAAGCTGAAGGTCCTCATACACAAGTCAGACGTGATAGTAGACGCAATACTCGGCGTGGGGATGCGCGGCAGGCTGACCCAGGAGATTGCCACTGCTATAAAGGAGATAAACAGCTCGAAGAAGACGATCATATCGATAGACGTCCCGACAGGCATAGATGCGGATACCGGGCTGCCCAACACGGCGCATATAGACGCCGATACCACTCTCTGCGTATACAAGGTCAAGAAGGGCATTCAGAAATGCACTGCGGCGGGTAACATAGAGGTGGTCGGCATAGGGTTTCCGCCCACTGTCGAGCTGTTTTCCGGGCCTGGCGACGTCATACTCGCGACAGGTCCCAGGTCGCTCGACGCGAACAAGTACACGCACGGCTCGTCGCTCGTTATCGGTGCGGGTTCCGACTTCAAGGGTGCGCCAGTGCTCGCATCCTTCTCAGCGAACAGCGCCCTTAGCGCGCTGAGGGGAGGTAGCGGCTACGTGACAATACTGCTGCCGAAGGAGTCGGAAGTGCTGATTAACAGGCCGGACCTCATCGTGAAACAGATGAGGCACGATAGGCTCTCGCGGGACGACCTCGACACAATAAAATCCATAAGGCACAACACGCTCATAATCGGCGCAGGACTGCCGAAGGACGTCCGCATATATCCGATAATAGCCGAAGTAATAAAGCGCGAGAACCAGCGCGGCAATACCGTGGTGGCGGACGCGACCGCAGTGAAAGCCATGAACTACTATAAGGGCGCTCTCGGGCCCCGCGTCATATTGACGCCACACGAAGGCGAGTTCAAAGACCTCACCGGAGTGGATGTCAAGAAAATGTCTTCGCGCCAGCGCATATACGAGGCGATAGACTTCGCCAGGAACCACCATTGCACATTAGTCTTAAAAGGCCACGATACAATAATCACAAATGGCGAGCTCCTGAAGATAAACAGGTCCGAGACCGCCGAACTCGCGACGATGGGCACCGGAGACGTGCTCTGCGGCCTTATTGCCTCGTACGCAGGCATACATGACAACCCCTTCGAGAGCGCTGTCGCGGCCGTATACGTGCATTCCATGATAGGGGATGCGCTTTACAGGGAGAAGGGCCTCCATGCCACGGCGTCTGACGTGATAGAGAAGATACCTGAAGTGGTCAAGAAGTATGATATGCTGATATAGCTCGCAGCGATGTATTCCGATGTCCAACGCACCATATGTCTTGTGGATTAACACGATTGTCTACAGCATGGAGCAGGCGCTGCAGCGTGAGTTCCCTGGCGAAACGTTTTCCTTCGAGGAGATAGCGAACACGATAGGCATGCAGGATGGCATCGCCGACATCTCATCATCGATAGCATTCAGGATTGCGAAGGGCGCCAAGAAGAACCCTGACGAAATAGCGGGCAAGATAGCCGCCGCGATATCCGGCACGAGCGGCGTCGAGAGCGTCACGCACGAGAATGGGTTCGTCAACGTGCATCTGTCAAGGAATGAGTTTTCCAAGGATGTCATCAGGCATGTGCTATCGGAAAAGGACGAATGCATAACCTCCACGGCCGGCGTCGGCAAGAGCGTGATAGTGGAATATCCAAGCGCGAACCCTGTGCATCCACTCCATGTCGGGCAACTGAGGAATGCCCTGATAGGGGACTTCGTGTCAAACGTTCACGAGCTGTGCGGATACCAGGTCGAGCGTGAAGACTACATAGACGACATGGGCCTGCAGGCTGCCGAAGCGGACTGGGGCTACATAAACCTCGCCGAAGGCAAGGAAGACAAGGGTAAGAAGTTCGATCACTGGCTCGGGGAAGTGTACGTAGAAGTCAACAAGAAGATGGAGAATCCAGACGTGAAGGAAGGCATCACTTCTACGCTGAAGCAGATGGAGGAGCACACATCCGATACCTCTCGCACGGCGAGGAGCATATCGGAGCGCTGTGTTGTCGCGCACAGGCAGACCCTGTCCGACTACGGCATCTACCACGACGTGCTCATCTGGGAAGGTAACATACTGAGGGAGCACCTTCTCGAGAAGGCGATGGAAATAATATCGAAGAACAGGGCGTTCTACACCTCCACAGATGAGAAGTATGCAAACTGCTTCGTGCTTGACCTCGAAAAAATAGGCAACCTGCCGGAAGAGTTCAGGGGCGTGAAGGAAAAGATAAAGGTCTTGAAGAGGAACGACGGCACCGCGACATATGCGGTGAAGGACATTGCGTTCCACATGTGGAAGTTCGGCCTGCTGCCAAACGTCTTCAGCTATCGCGAGTTCCTGAAGCAGCAGAACGGCAAGCCATTGTATACTACTGACGATACGGGCGAGAAGATGAACTTCGGCGCGGTCGACCGCGCCGTCAACATAATCGATTCGAGGCAGAGCTACGAGCAGTCCATCGTGAAGATCGCTCTGGGCGCGATAGGGCGTGAGGACTTGGCGTCATCGCTGAAGCACCTCTCTTACGGAGTAGTCAACTTGGAGGGCGGCGCGCACCTTGCAGGTAGGAAGGGCACCTGGGTCGGCAACACGGCAGACGACCTGCTCTCCGGCACGGAATCCAAGGCGGCCGAGCT
>JAKBHG010000064.1 GCA_021836925.1 Microcaldota archaeon
CGAGATCGGCAGGGCAGAGAGCGTCGAGGACCAGATCTATCTCGCCGTGGAGCTCTGGAGGAGGATCCATCAGATATACGAGATCAAGAGGGCACGCTCCCCCTGGCATGCGACAAGAGGCATACTGGCGAGGATAGTCCCTTCGAATCGTCCTGTTCAGTGGCCGGCGGGGTTGCAGAAGGCCGGTGGCATTCACCGCGCCTGAGCCGCTACCTGACTGCCGTGGAGAGCAGCTCGTAGCTCCTTAGGGCATCGTCCTTGCTTACCACGAGTATGGTCTCTGTGTAGCACGAGATCAATTCTATCATGTTGATATTCTGCTCGGCGAGCAGCGAGGCGACGAATGCCATTACCCCAGAGGTGCCTTCAAGGTTCTCCTCGGAGTAGATGAGTATGGCGGAGCAGTTGTCCCTTACCTTGACTAGTTCGCTCCGGTCCTTCTTTCCCATCCTCTTGACCACATCCTTCCTGGTGAGGTAGATATAGTACTGGTCCGTCTTGACCTTTGCGTCGTTATCAACGTCAAGCTCCTTCCTTGACACTATCACGTGCACTCCGTCGAGCAGAGCAAGCCTATTCTCCTTCAGCACTTCCAGGGCGCGCGTCTCTATGCTGCCCCTGACCGACTCCAGATGGCTCGCGTACCTCCTTATCGCGGCCTTCACCGCCTGGTAGTTCTTTATTCCGAGCTCCTTCTGCATCAGCCTGGCAAGTGCGCTGAAGTTGACTATCCCATTCTCGAGCGCCTCCATCGTGTAGGGTTTGTTCTTCAGGTAAGTTCTCACCACGTTGGATATAGTCATATTGTCACATCTGGTACATATCGCTATGATTTTATAACAAATATGTCGCAAGGTTAATAATGCTATCCAGGTCCTAATACATGGAACAGGCTTTAGTGAGAGCAATGTCCGGCGTGAGGATACGACTATCCGGGATATCCGACATCCCGCAGATAACAGGCTTGATAAAGAGGGAGGCGGAGGCCAGCGGAGCCCTCCTGCCAGTACCGGAGGAGACGCTTAGGAAATGGATCAAGTCCGGTTTCTCCTATGTCGCAGTGGACAATGGCACCGTGGTGGGCCACGAGGCTGCCCACTTCTGGCCCGTATGCAAATGGGTGGAGCTGCGGTCCCTCGCTGTTAAGCCGGAGTACAGGGGAATGAAGATAGGCAGCTCACTCAGCCTGAAGCTCCTGTCCAAGATAGGGAAGACGTACAAAGGCTGCACAGTTGTGGCTTTCACTAACAAGGCCGGAAGCGGGAAGGGGATACTGAAGGCCAACGGCTTCGTCGAGACCGGGATAAACGGGGTTCCGGCAGAGCTCTTCACGATAGGCTCGAAGAATCGTGGCAAGTCCGAGTTCGGCTACAAGATCTTTGTGAGGAAGCCGAGTGATTCCTAATATAAATGTATCAAATCATATTGTAGCGGATGTCATGGTGGCAAACAAGAAGTCGGGAAAGAAGGTTGTCTTGGCCTACAGCGGAGGCCTCGACACATCCGTCATACTCAAATGGCTGTGCAACAAGGGTTACTACGTCATCTGTTTTGTCGGAGACGTTGGCCAGAAGGAGGACTTCGATGCGGTAAAGAAGAAGGCAATGGACGCAGGTGCGTCGAAGGTCTATGTCGTCGACCTGAAGGAGGAGTTCGTTACAGACTACATCTTCACTGCCATGCGCGGCGACGCGCTCTATGAGGGCAGGTACCTTCTTGGGACGTCCCTCGCCAGGCCGCTGCTCGCAAAGGCGCAGATCGAGATAGCGGAGAAGGAGGGTGCCGGATACGTTGCGCACGGCGCAACAGGAAAGGGCAACGACCAGGTCCGGTTTGAGCTGACATACTACGCGCTCAACCCTGAGATAAAGGTCATAGCGCCGTGGAAGGATCCGGAGTTCATGGCGCAGTTCAAGGGCCGGGGCGACCTGATAAAGTACGCAGAGAAGTACGATATTCCTGTCAAGGCCACGAAGGCGAAGCCTTACAGCGAGGACGAGAACCTGATGCACATCAGCCACGAGGCAGGGATCCTTGAGGATCCCTCATTCAGGCCCCCTGAGCATGTCTTCTCGCGGACAAGCCCGATAGACAAGGCACCGAACAAGGAGACGATAATGGAGATATACTTCAAGGATGGCACGCCGACGAAGCTTGTTGACAAGAGCGCGAAAGCCACTGTGACCAAGCCGCTTGAGCTCTTCATGTACCTCAACAAGGTGGGCAGCGAGAACGGGATAGGCCGCGTCGACATGGTGGAGAACAGGTTCGTAGGCATAAAGTCCCGCGGGGTCTACGAGACTCCGGGCGCGACGATACTCTGGGCCGCGCACAGGGACCTCGAGGGCATTGCGATGGACAAGGAGGTCATGCACATACGCGACATGCTCATACCGAAGTTCTCCGAGCTCATATACAACGGTTTCTGGTTCTCGCCGGAGATGGACTTCCTTATGAACGCATTCAACAAGAGCCAAGAGGCAGTGGATGGAAAGGTGACACTATCGCTGTACAAGGGCAATGTCAATACCATAGGGAGGGAGGCATTCACGCCTCTATACAACCAAAAACAGTCGAGCATGGAGGAGGAAGGGGGATTCAACGCGCAGGACTCGAAGGGCTTCATCAACATCAACGCAATACGGCTCAAGGCGCACTACATAGCCATGAAGGGCAGGCTCCCGTACTCGTGGCTCAAGAAGGGGAAGATCTGATGGCAGGAAAGAAGCTCTGGGAGAAGGGATACGGGCCGAACAAGGAGATCGAGGATTTCACTGTGGGCGACGACTACATTCTGGACCAGAGACTGATCAAGTACGACTGCAAGGCATCGGCAGCGCACGCCATGATGCTGGCGAGGATAGGGGTAATCACGAAGGCGGAGTCGGAGAAACTTGTCAACGAGCTTGGAAATATTGCAAAGCTGGCAGAGCAGGGAAAGTTCACCGTGGCGAAGGAGCAGGAGGACTCGCAGACAGCGATAGAGAACTGGCTCACAGAGCGGCTCGGGGACCTTGGAAAGAAGCTGCACACCGGAAGGTCGAGGAACGACCAGGCCCTGACGGTCATGCGACTCTACGAGAAGGAGCACATGAGGGGGTGCATCCAGCTTGCAAAGTCATACATACAGGCAATCAATGCGTTCATCTACAAGTACGGCGAAGTAGCCCTGCCAGGGTACACGCATATGCGGAAGGCGATGCCGTCCTCGATAAAGTTGTGGGCAGGCGCATTCGCGGACTCGATGCAGGACAACATGCGGCTGATCGAAGGCACGCTCTGCCTGATAGACCAGTCGCCGCTCGGCACCGGATCCGGATACGGCAGCCCGATAAAGCTCGATCGCGAGTACACGGCAACCGAGATGGGATTCTCGAGGGTCCAGGAGAACCCCGTATACGCGCAGCTGAGCCGGGGCAAGTTCGAGTCAACAATACTCCATGCGCTGACGCAGATCGTCGCCGACGACGAACGCAACCTCCTCCTCGTCCAGCAGAAATTCGCCGTCGGCCGCGCGCCCCGCACCGATGTTCTGGCAGCACGGACGCAGCTGGCCAATGACCGTGCGTTGCTGCCACCACTGCGTCAGCAGCAGGCTCTGTCCGAGGATGCCCTGGCAATACTCGTCGGCAAGACACCGGGCCAGTGGCAACCACCGGCGTTCCGGCTGGCCGACTTCCATCTGCCGGGTGCGCTGCCGCTGAGCCTGCCCTCCACGCTCGTCCGCCAACGGCCGGACATTCTCGCCGCCGAGCAGCAGGTCCACATGCGCAGTGCCGAAGTCGGCGTTGCGACCGCGCGGATGTATCCGAGCATCGTGTTATCGGCCACGCTGGCCACTGCGGCATTGCGGCCGGAAT
>JAKBHG010000065.1 GCA_021836925.1 Microcaldota archaeon
AGCCAGTACCTCTTAGGCGTTTTCGCAAGGGTCCTCATGTACGCGACAGCCTGGAAGGCTACTATCGGTATCACCATGATGGTGTACACCCCTCCCGCAAGCAGGAGCGCATAGTTGATCATCATCCAGAGGCCCTGCAGGTACATGTTCACGTGGAGCATGAAGTCCAGCTTTCCACGGAAGCTTACCAGCGGGCTGCCTATGACCACCCCGAAGTAGTGCATCGCGTCCCTTACGGTTCCCTCGGCCCATCGTGTCTGCTGCTTTACGTACCCGTGGAAGCTTCTCGGAGAGCTTCCCACAGAGAGTATGTACGGTATTATGGTTATCCTAAGCTTTCGCTGGTATATTGTCTGTAGGGTAAGCGCATAATCCTCTGTTATCGTCTCCGGGAAACGGATGTGGTCCTGCTTTATCAGGTCGAACCTGATCGCTATCGAGCTGCCGGTGAGGTTCGCGAAGGCCCTGTTGTATATGTTCCAGTTGCTGTAGTACCTTGACGACCAGGTCAGCCAGTTCAGCGGTGTTTCCAGCGGCAGGCCGTCGAGCCAGAAGAACTGTATGACCTCCTTGTTCAGGAATCCGTAGATCTCCTTTATCGAGTTGTTGTACGGCACGTGATCGGCATCGAAGATCATTACGTAGTCAAAGTGCTCGTCCTGCTCGCAGAGTTGGTCGAGCACGTTGTTCACCGCACCCGCCTTGAATCCGCTCCTTACGTTCCTGCGTATCAGCCTGGCCTTCTTCTTGTTTACCGCGTTGTTGTTCGTGATGTCCTCGGCGATTATGTACTTGACGTCCTCTCCCCTACCCCACTCCTGCCACTTGTCCATGTCCACCACGTCCTTGTACGAAGGGAAGATGACACAAATCTTCTTCTTCTTGCCGTACGCCGGGGTTGTCATGATCACGTTTGCAAGCTTTGGCTGCCTCACCGTCCAGAGTATCCAGACTCCCTCAACGGTAAGCAGTGCCGTTGCGATGGTCGCCAGTATCTCTATATTGCTCATACGCTCCCCCAATCCACCAAACATCAACTGGTCATCTGGTCATTTCGTCGAGTTGTGCTGCTGCATGTAGGCCGTGCTGTTCGACTGGTTGTACTGGCTGCCAGAAGGCTGCACCCCGACGGCCATGCCGTTCGACGACGTAGGCGGCACCACCAGCTCGTACACCTTCAGCGCAAGAGTTCCTGTGTAAGGCACGTTCGGCGCCTGGAACGACGACGTTATGCTCACGTTCGACCCAGGAACCACAGTGACCGGCAGCGCCGGCGCTATGCCCATCAGTACAAAACCGTTCGTGGCAGTAGATATGCTTGTCACGTTGTACGCTTCAGTTCCCCCGTTGGAGAAGACCATGGTCACCGGTATGTTCGCATTTGCATAAGTGCCGAGTCCATTATACGTGGCCGTGAAGTTGTGGTATGCATGCCTCGTGCTGTCGTAGAAGCTGATCTCGGCGTTTATTGCTGTGATGTCAACGTGCGCTATCGTAGTAGTGGGTTTTACCGAGGTCGTGGAGTTAGCATCCCCTATTGTCGCATTCACGTTTGTCTTCACCGCGTTCGAATTCGTCGTGCCGTTTGCCTTCGTCACGTTTGTATGGTTCGTACTGTTGCCTATCGTGGTCGTGTTCAGCCCGTTCGTGGTGTTTGCCGCGCTGAGTGCGTTCGGAGTGCCGAACAGCGACAGTATGTCGCCCTTTATGACACTGATATAAGGGCCTACGTAAGGCCGTATGACGGGGTAGAAGCCCGCTATTATGAAAGCCATTATTATCACAGCGGCAACGAAGAAGAGCGTGTTCTGGTCCTTCCTCTGCTCCCTCAACCTGGCCCTGACAAGGTCGTTCCCGCACACCCTGCACACTAACGCATCATCGGTATTCCTAGCCCCGCATTTTGGGCAGAAAGTAGACATCACATCCCCGATTTAAGAGTTGGCATTCAAGCTATTAATTGATTTTTATTCCCTTCGGTTTTCTTGTTGCGATCCTCATCTGGGAAGGGCGGATCAGCGATTTACGCGCCTTGCAATAAACAGGGCCGCTAGGGCAATCAGCGAATAAAACGCCGCATCCTCTATAAATGCCACGTCAGAAAGCGGGGCCCGGTAGCAGGGGGCGTATCCTCCGCAGTACTCTGTGCTGTACACCAGGGGGAATCCGCCTCCGTAGGCCGAGCCTCCCGGAGAAGCCCAGAGGAACCGCGGCATGCCGGAGACCGCAGTTACGGCGATACCGATGGCCACCGACAACATAAGCGCCCTAAGGAACGTGAATCTCATGATACTCTAGGCCTGGCCAAGGCTTAAAATACTGTTCACATACTATGGTACTAAGGATGGGCGATGCTTGAGACAACAATAGAGATAGCGCTTACAATATTCGTAGTACTTATGCTGGCAGCGCAGCTGCTCGCACTCAGGTTCAAGATACCCTACACTCTCATCCTTGTCTTCATAGGCATAGGGGTTACCACACTCTCCACTGTCGCACTGACAGCCAATCCCGTCACAAACATTCTGCAGACATCGATACAGTGGATACGCTCCCTATACACCCAGCTGGTCAGCAGCGGGCTCTTCGTAGGACTCGTGGTGCCTCCGCTGATCTTCGAGGCGATGATGCACATCCGGAGGAGGGAGCTCAGGGCTGTGATAAGGCCATCCCTCGCCCTCGCCACTGTAGGCGTGCTTCTCTCAACGATAATAGTTGGCATTGCGGTGTGGAAATTGGAGGGGCTCTCGCTCTTCTCATCCCTTCTCTTCGCCGCGATAGTCGCTCCTACTGACACGATAACGGTGCTTCAGATATTCAAGCACGTTAAGGTGCCCGCAAAGCTCTCCACGCTGATGGACCTCGAGGCCGGGCTGAACGATGCCACCGCCATCGTCATCTTCACGGCGATACTCTCCCTCTCGGCCGCAGGGCTTGCCAATGCATCCATAATCCAGGGCAGCGAGTTCTTCCTATACGACTTTTTCGGCGGCATACTTGTCGGCATCATCGTTGCCTCGATAGCCAGGCTGGTGCACGCAAAGGTCAACGACAAGCTCGCGGAGACAACGCTTACGATGGCGGCGGTGTACGGCTCGTACGTACTCGCTACGGGCATAGGCGCATCCGGGCTCATAGCGGTCGTGATCGTGGGGCTATACTTCGGCAACACCACTCTTAAGTCGGCCCTGAGCAAGAGGGTCAGGTTCGCCGTCGTCTCCTTCTGGGAGATAGCCGCGTTCATCGGAAACGCCGTTGCATTTCTCCTCATAGGGTTCGAGACGAACCTCGCGCTCTTCGCCGATGCCGGAATACTGATACTCGTGGCGTACACATCAACCCTCATAGCGCGGGCCGTGGTCGTCTACCCGACACTCGCCATATTCAACCAGGCAGAGAAGAACAGGAAGCACAGGATGCCACTGTCCTGGAGCAACGTGGCGATGTTCGGCGGGGTGAGGGGCGCACTCTCCATAGCCCTTGTGGCTGCGCTCGCGTCTTCCGGTGCGGTATCCTCCGCCGATCTATCAAAGATAACCACGCTGGTGCTGGGTGTCGTCTTCATCTCGATAATCGCCCAGGTTCCTATCCTCTCCAGGTATGCGTCCGGGCTCTTCGGAAGGCACAAGAAGCCGCAGGAGCTGCACTGGTCTCACCACTAACACTCCCTGGGCGTACAGCTTTGCTCATAAAGAGGCATTTGCTCATAAAGTCGATTTTATGGCATTTTTCTGAGCAAAGCTTGGACGTACACAAAATTTATATAGAAGCCCTGATGATG
>JAKBHG010000066.1:0-1959 GCA_021836925.1 Microcaldota archaeon
AGGCCGATCGACCCTCCCGTAGCGGTGTTGTTCATGATCTGCAGATTGGTCGAACCGACCAGGGAAAGACTGATGTTGTCATTTGTGAAGACGTTGTTCTGTATCATCCCGTATCTCGCGGACTGGGCAAGCACACCGTACGATGCGTTGGTTATGTAATTGGACCTAACATCGGGATTGACCGCATTGAGCAGGCTTATCGACGCATTGGAAGAGACTATCGTGTTGTTGCGTATGTGCACGTTAGGCCCCCCAACTATTATCGGCTTTGAGAACTCCTTGATGTAGCAGTTCTCCACGGTAACGGCGCTCGCGTTGACCACATCGACGAATGTTCCGCCGTTCGTGGCATAGACGGTGTGGTTCATGCAGTTTATCACGGTGAAGTTGCCGGAGCTTGAAGGCGTATTGTACACGCTGAAGCACGCGTGGCCGTAAGGATAGACCATGTCCTCGGCCAGCTTCACAACCCCTCCGGCGCTTATCGACTGGCAGTTGTTCTGCGCTGCCTGGGGTATTAGCACGAGCCAGATGCACCCCTGCTTGCTCACACCATTATTTATGCCTCCCTCCTCCGCGTATATGCCCGAAGAGTCGGGAGAGCAGAAGTAGTCTGTCTTCAGGCTCTCTGATGCCGTGTTGTTGGAGATCTGGTTGTTCCTTGAGTGCAGGATCTCGAACCCGTACGTCCTGCTCAGCTCCGCGGAGTCGTAGGCGATCAGATTGTTGTATGAGTTGTTGAACTCGAAGCCGTCGGAACTGGAGGTGCCCGAAGAGACGGAGTCGTTGGTTATGGCCGAATTGTTCACCTTGTTGAATGCGAATCCCTGGCTGGCAAGCTCCGATGATACGCGCACTATCTTATCGAAGGCGCTGTTCGAAACATACACCGCGGTGCCGGACTGGTTTATCGAGATGTTGCTGATGCTCAGGTAGCTCGAGTTGCTGAAGTTGATCGCGGTGTTGAAGTTCTGTATCCTGCAGTTGCTGAACGAGATGTTTCTTACCCCTGACCCGTAGACGGCATAGCCAGAGAATCCGCCGGTCAGGTAGCGGCCGTTGCATGCGAGGTTGACGTTGCTTGCCTTTATATCAAAGCAGCTGCCGTGTGTGATGATATCGGAGTTTATCGAGTAGTTTCCGGAAGTCGAGATGGTGGAGCAGCCGGTGAGCGGATAGACGCTTATCGGGGGGAGGATGTGCGTCCTGCACGTGGTGCCCCAGTTGCAGTCGGTGGTGCCGCACGCGTTGTTCAGGAAGAGATTGCTCTGCGCGTTGTAGATCGATGACGTGCAGTAGAAGTCGCCTTTGCTGTTGTTCATGAAGGTGCTCTTTGTATAGATGTTGGCCTGGCCATTCGCAAGGTACACACCGTAGCTGTTGTTCTGCGCGGTGATGTTGCTGAACGTGATCCCGCTTGACGTACCGTTCATGTATATCCCATAGGTGTTCTTTGAGAGCACCGCATTGGCTATGGTCTCCTGCGTTGCGTTTCCGAGGAATATCCCCGCAACGCCTCCGGATGCCCTGATGTTTGAGATGTTGAGGTTGAATACCTGGGCGATGTTTATCGCATCGGTGTAGTTGGAGAACCTGCAGTTTACTATGGAGATGTTGAAGAGCGTCTTGCCGAGCTGCGGCGCATATATACCATAGCCCGAATGGACTATCTCGTTGTTGTTGCAGTTCAGCTTCACATTCGGAGACGTTATCGTTATGCATGGAGCGCCAGGATTTGAAGACAGGTTCGCATAAGTCGAGAGGTCGAGGTTCGTCTGCAGCTGGTAGTTCCCAGGCGACGTTATGCCCCCGCATCCGGTGATCTGCTTGCCGAGCACTATCGAGCTTATGTTCGCAGGCAGGTTGACCTTCGAGCAGTAAGCAAACTCGCAGTACTTGTTCACGCTGCACGACGAGCTGCTGAAGTTGTTCTCCGAGCTGAAGCTCGCGATCCCCGAG
>JAKBHG010000066.1:1969-3768 GCA_021836925.1 Microcaldota archaeon
TTCAGGAAGGCCAGCTTCGAGAAGCTGTTTCCCGTCGAGTTAAGCACCACGATCCCGTAGTAAGCATTGCCCTGGATCACCTGGTTTAGTAGGGTGGAGCTTCCTCCCCCTATGAGTGAGAGCCCCCCGGCAGGACCCGAGATCCCCGAGACGCTGTCATTGACCAGGCTGTCGTGCACCGATGAGTTGATGTAGACTCCCGATACGGTCCCGTTCCTTATGCTGCTGTTGAGTATCGAGGAGTTTGACGACCTGTTCAGGTAGACGTCGTAAGAGAACCGCGATACCGTGATCCCCTGAAGCGAGACGTTGTCCACATTGTCGACCCTAATCCCGTAGGAGAATGGGGAGGTTATGACGAACGGCCCGCTTCCGAGTATGTTGTTCCCGTTGCCTATGAGCCTGACGTTCCCGCTCTTTATATCTATGCACGATCCACTCTGTATCGCCGTGTCTATGTTGGTTGTGAGATAGTACGTTCCGCTCCTGTTGATCACCGCACAGGATGAGAGCTTGAATATCTGTGGGGCTGCCGTGGTAGTGGAGGTGGTCGTTACATGGGGCTTTAGGAGTGGAGGGATGAAGTATGCGCCGGCTACGATGATCACTATCAGAATTATCGCGTATGCCGCCAGCCTGACTTCTACCCTCCTGCGGTGTACCCTCCTGTTGACCTCCTCTACCAGTTCATCAGGCTTCGCCTGTGCACCGCCCTCCTTTATCGGGATTGGACCCCCTGGAGTGCCCGGGAATGGGGACGAAGGAGGAAACTGGCGCGGTGGCTGCGGAGGCGGAGTTGAAGGAGATGGTTGCTGCGATGGACCTGGAGCAGGACCTCCGGGACTGCCAGGGCCTTCGCCTGAGTCTCCAGGCGTCTGTGCGAAGTAAGTATTCCTAACCATGACTGCACCGTAATTTACCGATGTCGGCCGAAAAAGAGGCCGATTAACTATATGATTACAGTTTATTAACCTTTGACCTGCTTATCTATACTGCACTCTGCGCCCCGGTAGCTCAGCCTGGTTAGAGCGCTAGTTTCGTAAACTAGAAGTCGAGGGTTCGAATCCCTCTCGGGGCTAAGGTCTGATCTGCTGCCCCACACCAGACCAGGGGTTATATCAGAATCCCATTTGAACACTTCCTGAAGATAAGGCATAAATATGCGAAGATTATATCTCATTTGATGATTTTATGGCAACTATGATTGGAAGACAAAGGGCAATGGCTGTGATAGTTAATGATGATATTAAGCCCACCGCTCATGACAGACTATTGGTGGGCATATTTAGACCGTCACTGCATAAAGAGAGCGTACACGCGTATAAGAGCGACTTAAATGCAGCTAAGATGGACCTAGCTTATGGGGATCTTGTTCCTGCGCTCAGGCATGCTAGAGATGCGCATTTTTCTTCATGGCTTGCAGCAGAAGATTCTCTCTTCGGCCTGGGAAAAGGGCAGCATCATTACAAATCACTTAAAGGCTTATCGGAGACATGGCCCGACTCGGCACCCAGAACACCTCTGCAGGCCTATAGAATCAGGAAGGCACAAGAATTATACAGGCAGATAATAACCTTACAGCGTAATGCAAGCCCGCAACCATAATGCAATAAAATGGCAACTATTAAAGAAAATCAAGTTTATGCCGCACTTTCTCATAAATCTTGACCTTTTTCCTTCTTTAATGTTCTTCTTTTAAGGGCTTCATCCCATAATTCCTAATCGACGTCAGACTCTTATCCTTTTCGACTGACAGTTTTGGCATGGGAAAGCCCAACAAGAGGGCAAACCCGAAGGTG
>JAKBHG010000067.1 GCA_021836925.1 Microcaldota archaeon
GGGCGTCAAGGGCAAGACCGAAAAGGGCGTTCATTACACCAGGATACTCGCACGCCACAAGGCCGACTCGATATATCCGGTTGTATCAGCAGCCAGCATAATAGCGAAGGTGACCCGCGACCGCGAGATAGACCTGCTGAGCAGGAAGATAGGGATAGACATAGGGTCGGGATATCCTTCAGACTTCAAGACGATAGACGCGATAAGGGACAGCATGAAGGACGGATCCCTCAATGCCCACCTGAGGCACCAGTGGAAGACCATGGAGAACATACGCCAGACAAGGCTGTTCAACTTTAACGGCTTTGATGGATTTTAATCCCGTGACCCAACACTATTAAAACTGCAATCACATTCATGCGTATGCGGATCTGTGGCGCAACTTGGACAGCGCATCTGGCTTCGGACCAGACGGTTGCGGGTTCAAAATAACGCGAGTTGAAGGAATTCGCCTATGAAAATCCCGCCAGATCCGCTTATTTTTCACTTACGGCGCAGTATAGCCGTTCATCCACTGGCTGGTGAAGGTGGCGCCGTTCACTTCCTGCCCGTTGTTGTTGTTGCCGGAATAGTCCTGCGCGTTGCCATTGAGCGGATACCATGCGACAAGATTCTTAAGGTCGGTCGGCGCGCCGCCTATGCCCTCCTGATATAGGCTCTGAATTGTATTGGAGGAAAGGGTGGTGTTGTATATCTGCACGTTGGATTCCATACCTGCGAAGTAGCCGCCGCCGTTGCCGTTCCCCATATAGAAAGGCGTCGGCGTGGTGTTATATGAGTTGTACGTGATCGATGACGCGGAATACATTTCGCCGGCTGCACCCACATATCCGATCTGCTCCTGTGCGGACTTGTTGTATTCGTACGCAACAAAGTACCAGACGTTCTGCTGCGGATTCCCGTATATGCCCTGGTCGGTGCACCAGGCGTTCATTATTATGCCGCCGCTCTGGATGTATATCTGGAAAAACCTTGGAGGTACGCTCGGGTTTGAGCACGTGGTGGCGCCGTACCAGAACAGGGTAAGCCTCGGACTCACGTCCGAATCGCTGAACCATGCGGTGACCGTTCTGGATGAATTGCCCGTCGGCATGCCCGTAACGTTGGAATAGATATATTGGTTGTTTCCATTGAAGCTGGCCGCATACTCTGGCAGCGCGCCGTTGCATACCCCTTCGAGGTTTAGGAGTAGGCTGGTGCCCGGGCCGTTCGGCCTGTAGACATGGCATGAGCCCGGCTGCGCCCTTGGTCCCAGGTTAGCAGGGTTGAACACTCCTAATTCAAACAGGACCCCTAGCACTACCGCGATGACAAGTATCGCCCAGCCGTACGTCATCAGGTACTCCATCGCCGACTGGGCGCGCCCTTTGCCTGTCAACTCTCGCATGTCCCTCAAGAAGGTTTGAGAAGGAATTGATATATTCCTTTGGTTGCTTTCTCATTTCGTCAGTACTTCACATGCGTCCTTTGTGACCAGCATCTCCTTTTCCGACTGTGATACCGTGCCGCCGGCGGCCTCTATGAGCATCGGGTACGATTCTATCGCACCTGCGACCAACAGTTCCCTGACGGCCGCATAGAGCGCGAATTTCGATGGCAAGATGTTCGAGAGCCATCTCACAGCGAAGGGCTCGCTCTGGTACTTCGACGCGATCTCGGCGAGTATGCTCCTAGCGTTCTGCGACCTTACCGGCGCCGCTTCGACAAAGCCGTATATCTCGAACGTGTCGCTGTCATGCACTATACCCCTACCGTTTGCCGTGGTGGCGAACGGTTCTATCGCTATGACCTGCCATTCCTTCAGTGTTGTCGTGTCGCCGTTGTCGAAGTTAGGTATGAATATCTCGGAATGAAGGTCATGCTCGCTCACCCCGTGGCCTCCTAGGTTCCTTATCGGCTTGAAACCTGACGCCTCTATGACGCGGGCGATCTCCGCGCCTATCTTCCTCACCTCTACCCCTGCCCTGACGCTGTTTATCGCGGCCTCGAGCGCCTCGTCCGTGCTTTCCACGAGGTCGCCGTGCTCTCCAGACAGGTCTGCAGTGAACGCGCAGTCGCCGAGAAGGCCGTCCTTCGCGGCGCCGAAATCGACCTTTACCACGTCGCTTTCCGAGAATGCCTTTCCATCGTCCATAGTTGGAGTGTAGTGAGCCGCCTCGTTGTTTATTGATAGGTTGAGAGGGAAGGCGCATCCATAACCTTGCTCCTTCAAATAGCCCTCCAGACCGTTCGCCACGTCTATCAATCTTGCTCCGGGCTTTACCATGTCCCTTGCCCTGCTTAGCACCTTGTATGACATCTTGCCGACGTCCCTTGCCTTCTCCAATGTTGCACTATCCATATTAGCACCGTTCGCATTCACAGTTTCTTCTGGGAGCCCTTATTCTTCAGTTGACCTTCGTCGTAGTTCAGCTCCTTGAGTATCCTCATGACCGCAGGGAGCACCTGCTTGTTTATGTAGTACTGCGGGTCATAGTCCTTCGCCGTCTCGAGTATCATCGCCTTGTCGGATACTGACGATCCTTCCTTCGTTATCACGTAGCTTATGACGGCGTGCTCCACCTCTTCCTTGCTCTTGGCACCGGACTTCACCGCCTTCTTCGCCGCTGAGAGTTCCGGCGACTGCACATCGTAGCTGTCTATCTTCCTCCTGAGCTGCGTGTTTATCGCGAGGTCCTCGAGCGGCACCTTTCCGCTCTCCAGCTCGGCTATCACGTCCTTGACGATCTGCGCGGCCTTCTCTGCGCTACCTTCCTTGAGTATGGTCTCAAGGACCTTCCTCTGCGTGTCCCTTGCGACCTTCGACCAGTCGCGCCTCACTAGCTCGAACCCCCTTATCTTTATCCTTCCAGATTCGGATATCATCGCGTACTTCTTCTTCGCGCCAGCTACGTCCTTCTCCTTCTCCACCTTCTTGCCGACGAATACACCCCTCGTGTAGAAGTCTTCAAGCTCTAGTTCCATGTTTCCCGGCAGGGATTTGTTGTACACTTTGACGAATCCGAGTGCCTCCTCCTTCGTCTTGCTGCCCATGACAAGCACCACTGAATCTGTATCGCCGTATATCACCTTGAAGCCGTTCTTCTCCGACTCGGTTATTGTCTCCTTTATGTACTGCCTGCCGTAAGCGGTGACAGCCGCGGCACATTCCCTCGAATACCACCTCGACCTCGCGTAGCCGAGATAGCCGTAGAACGAGTTGGACGTTATCTTAAGCGCCTGCGACCTGGACCCGAGGAAGAGGTTGTCGGGATCCTTCTTGTAAAGCTTCTTCACCTCCAGCCTCTGGTCGACCAGCAGCTTTATTGTAGATGGCATGATGCTCTTCCTGTCCTTCGAGAACCTTACGCCGTTCGGCGCCTCGTAGTACTCCTTGCAGTCGCTGCATATCGACGACGGGTCTATGTTGTGCGATATTATTATCGATGGGTACAGCCCCCTGAAGTCGAATATGGCGAGGTTGGAATATATGCCTGGCTCAGGGGTCTTCACGAACGCTCCCTCTATGGGATTTATCGTTCTTGCCTTGATCTCCCTTTCGTCGGGCTTGTTCGGTATTACCTCGCCGAACTTGCTCGAGTAGAGCATCATCAGGAATTCTACAATCTGTCCTGTAGTCGACACGCAGACA
>JAKBHG010000068.1 GCA_021836925.1 Microcaldota archaeon
CTCTATGTCGCATTCCTACTTCTCCTACCGATTATCGTGCGCCATATGTTAACCGCATGCAACAGAACAGCTACAATCATCGCCATCAACCCTCCAAGGATTACTGCGGCATCCTTCTGTCCTGTGAGTGCAACACCCTCGAATGCAATTATCCCTGCATTTAGAAGAATGTATTCTGTGATTATTAGCTTATAATTTGTTCCGCTATGGCGCGAGACGCCTGGCACAAAGATGTATGAAACGCCGAAAATCAGCTGCGTAACGAAACCATACAATAATAGTATGAATATCGGGTCTCTATCTACGGCAACTGCACCTGACAGACTAAAAGCAAGAAGTATCGTACCGATTACGAAATACAAGAGCCCGGTAGCTATGTAAAGCCTTACCATCTTACTCGTTGCGGTAACATTATCCATAAACGCACCAATTATCTCTTTCAGACTAGTTATTTATACACTATATTCAGCCTGTTCACCCTTGCGCTTTTTGTTAGCTCGTGTGGTTTTGAATTGGTCGGACTGAAGATGTGCCTGACATCCACACCCCTGACCAGAAGCGCATCCGCTATCAGCGATCTATGGCATCTCCATGGCACTGCCTCTGCACACATTATGGCCATCTGCCTTTTCTTTGCCAGGCTTATAAGCTCTACCAGATTCTTCCTGAACTCACTGGTCTGCATATAGTCTGCGAAGCCTCTGAATGACGCATTGTACCAGTACGTATTGACTGAATCCTTCAACGGGTGCCTGAGGCCTCCGAGGCCTTTCATATGTCTGTAGCGTATGTGATGCCTTTTCAGGCCAGCAGCCAGCCTTTTCTCGTTGAACTGCGGGTTGGCCCTGGACCTTGGTATGGTGCGTATATCTGCCAATTCTTTTATCCCGTATGCGTCCAGCAGTCCCATAAACTCGCTGAGCCTGCGCGTAGAATGCCCCACGGTAAAGATGGTCAGCTTCTTTCTAGGCATTTGTTGCCACCCGGTTTATCTCGCGCAACTCTCTAATTCTGATCTGTGCCTTTCCCCTTATCGGGAAGTGCATTACATATGCCTTTGAGTTGCAGATGTCCTTCTGCCATCCAAATCTGAAGTCATCGTTGCCGGTGAATCTTGAATATGTTATTTTTCCTATAAAACATACCACGCGCGGCTTGTTTACTGAAATCAGCCGTAAAGTCCTCCTCCTGCCGCTATCTTCCTCGCCCCGCTTCAGCTGAGAGACGTCACGTGAAGGCCTGGTTATTATATTTGTAAAATTGAGATTATACGTGTTCAGGAATCTATCCCTGTATAACTTCCTTAGACTTCTGTCATCTCTTAGATCCCCAATATCCTCATCTATTATTCCAGAGCGGTTCAGGAGGTACCAGAACATCTTGTTATTTGAAAAGGGAATGCCTCGCCTGTATGAACCATAATGCGGATTTATACCCACGAACATTATCCTGGCGTCCTTAGAAGTGACATAGCGTATAATCAAATCACCGGCAGATGCCCTCGTTCCATGACAGATGCAGTCCCATGTGTCACAACTATGACTAATAGCAACGCCGGATTATTATATTTGACTGGTCCATAACCATTGGTCTTAGTCCTGAAGGATTCATTCAGAAGATTACATCCCTTTATGGCTATGACCACAATCGTAATATATCTTGCTCCGGAGAGATATACTTGATTGCATGGAAAAGGCTGTCAAGCGGGGTGCGAAGAAGGCGGGGCTTACCAGGGAGGAAATAGCCGCGATGAAGGAGCACCTCAAAGAGCTGAATGCGGAGAAGCAGGAGGGTGAAAGTGTGGCATTCGCGGCAATTGCCAAGATGCCGGAACCGGATCGCACCATGGCTAAGCGATTACACGCCATCATAATAAAGAGTGCGCCAACCCTAATACCCAGAACATGGTACGGCATGCCTGCATACGCAAAGGACGGCAATGTCATCTGTTGGTACCAGGGCGCATACAAGTTCAAGACAAGGTACGGATTTATAGGCTTCAGCGACAAGGCAAATCTCGACGATGGCTCCATGTGGCCGATATCCTTCGCGCTTAAGAAGTTGACTGCGACTGAGGAATCGAAGATCGCCGCGCTCGTGAAGAAGGCAGTGGCTGATCGGTCGACGGGCTAGGTACCGCTTTCCAGCGCATCCTATCCGCTGTGTTTGAAGTACTCTACCTGCCTGAGCCTCTTCTTGGCCTCAGCCATCGTCTTGTAGGGGCCGCCGAGATTCCTACCCGTCTTTTCGGACAGGACATAGTATCCGTCTTTGCGTTTGACTATGGTCATTTTTTCCCCACCCGACTAATTATAAATTATAACGACTACGGATATATAACAGGTTGGGTGATACGCTGGCTGATGGAGAGGTGAGCGCGGATCGGTTGAGCGGCATGGTGGCCGATTCGATAAAGACAGGAATGGAGATCTGCACGGGCATGGTCACGCGCGAGATACTACGCGCCCTCGAGAACCCCCTCGTCTCCGTATATCTGGACAAGGGCATGACCCCTTACATAGCCGCGGCTGGGGCGCTTGCATTCTCCGGGAAGGAGATAAACGATGAAGGCATCGGGAAGCTGCTCACCGCGGTGGGCATAACCCCCAACCAGAACTTCCTCTCGGCGCTGGGAAAGCTCCGCTACACAAACGAACTGGTGTACATAACGGCGCTGCAGTACCTGAAGCTCAACGGCAGGCCCGAGGGCATAAGCGGCGTGATGGATGTCGTGAGGAGCCTTGACGTGCCGCCTGACCAGAGGCTGGCCGGATACGTGATCGAGTACTCGCACGAGTACGGATCGAGGCCGCCCGACAGGGTTGGCATGGAGCTTAACATGGAGGGACCGGACAGGAAGTTCTTCAGGAGGATCTACCTGGGCATGCTGGATCTCTCGCACTCGATGGCGGAGCTTGCGGCGAGGGAGCTCAACAACACGCTCGAGGCGTGTGCGGAGAAGGCGCCGGCAAACGCATCGATGGTGCCGTACATCGGAGCGATAGGTGTGCTCGCATTTACCGGAAGGGTCATGACCCCTGACAACATAGGCAGGGTCGTATCGTCCTTGGGCATCGAGCCTGACGCGAAGATGCTCTCGGATATCACGCCCCCGCGCTTCAAGAATCCGGTGGTCTACCTGATCTCGCTATACTACCTCTACGGGATAGAGCACAGGATCGATGCCGATTCGATAAGCAGGGTCGCCGGCGCACTGGGCGTAGAGCCGGATCCGATGATGTCAGGGTACGTGCTGGCGTACTACAAGTCTAAGAACGCGATGGGAGTGCGGTGACCCTCGCCTATCATGCGGTCTTCCTGTAGATATAGGCAAGGTAGGCGTGGTTGTGCGGCCTGTAGCGATACGCCTTCTTATGTAGCATCCTGAATCCGAGGCCCCTCATCAACCGCCTTGCAGCCGTATCGGTGTAGTACTCAGTGTACCGCTTTCCTCCTGGCATGCTCTCTTTCGTCCAGTAGCCCCTGAAGTTCCCCTCTATGAAGCCGAGCAGGAGTATGCCTTCATGCTTAAGTATATTTCTTGCCCCCTCCAGGACCTTCCGCGCCTCAGACCTCTTCAGGTGTATCAGGGAGG
>JAKBHG010000069.1 GCA_021836925.1 Microcaldota archaeon
CGGTATGGATATCGCGTATCCCAGAGCGGCAGCGTAGGCGACGTCTATGACGGTGCCATGCAGGAACAGGATGAAAAGCGCTATGACAGTCGAGATCGGGCCGTATGCCATCTGGTATGGCACGACCATGTACATCCACCAGTCCTTTCTTCCCGCGCTCGGGCTGCCCGCCGGATCCACCACGCCACCCTATTCCCAGAAATGATAGTTTGAATGAACAGTAATTAAACAGTTTTGTCGTGATCGGGTATGGTCTGTGCCCCTGACTCAAAATCCTTGATGCGCTTCGGCGCAATGACTGCGCGGTAATTGGAAACTGCGGCGGCTATCTCCCTCTTCGCCTCTTCCATGTCGTCCCTGTTGCTGAGCGCTATCCTTACATACGGCCCGATGAGCCCGGAGAACTCGGGGTCGCTCGGCCCGAAAGTAACTATGCCGTTGCCCATGAGCGTAGAATGCACATACTCCATCTCCTCCACGCTGCGGAACTTCACGAACACGAATCCCGCGTTCGACTTGAGCACGTTCAGGCCGCTGGCCTCGCAGTGCCTCTCGAACTCATCACGCAGCTTCTTTGCCTCCCCTATCCTTTCCGAGTAGTAGCCCCTGTCCTTCAGGGCCGCAATCCCCGCAGCCCTCGCGACCCTGCTCACGTTGTATTCCTGCTTCGCATTCCTCATCCTCCTGATGGTGCCGGGATTCGACAGCACATACCCTAGCCTGAGCCCCGCAATTCCGAATCCCTTCGAGAAAGTACGCAGGACGATGAGGTTGTCGTGCTCGCCTATGGTGTCGGCGACGCTCTCCCCCGCGAACTCGTAGTACGCCTCGTCGACTATGACAGTTGCGCATGTGCCGTTCAGGACGCCCATTATCTTTGACCGCGGGACTATCGTGCCAGTGGGGTTGTTCGGATTGCAGATCCACACCAGTGACGCCCATTCGAGGTCGCCAGTGGTAAACGATATATCGTAGACGTCGTCAACCATGCTATTACTGAGCCTTATTTCAGAATTCCTGCTGCGCGCCAGGTACGCATACTCGCCGTACGTCGGCGCAGGTATCAGGACCCTATCACCATACAAGGCGGTTATGATTCCTATCGCTTCGTCCCCCCCGTTGGTGACCAGGACGTTGTCCCTGTCGACGCCGCAGTACTCCGCTATGAGAGCCTCGAGTTCATCGTAGCCCTCGTAAGGGTAGGCATTGATTTTTGCCAAGGACCCTTTTATGGCATCCATGACGGCAGGAGAAGGATCATATCCGGCACCCGAGTATCCCAGGTGGATGATCTTTTTGTCAGCGAACATACGTTCAATTCCAGCAGGGCAGTGCCCTTGCTATAATAACAAAGAAAAGGAATAAAAACCTTTATTCAAGCTGGGCCGTACCAAACTTGCCGTATGCGCATGCGCTGCCGATGCAAATATGTCTGCGGCTTCAGCCGTCATGGTATGGTATAGCCGCTCGTCCACTGGCTGGTGAACGTGACACCTCCGCTTATCTGGCCGTTGTTGTTATTTCCTGAATAATCCTGCGCGTTGCCGTTGAGGGGCCACCATCCTACAATGTTCTGAAGCGATATCGGCGCGCCGCCCACACCTTCCACATAAAGGGCCGCAATCTCGTTTGACGAGAGCGACGCATTGTATACCTGCACATTGGCTATGTAGCCAGCGAACCCGCTTGACGCCTGCCTCGCGGTGCCGATCCACAGGCTGTACGGTTCCGGCAGCGTTATGGGCGACCTTGCAACATTCAAATCGACAGGGCGGCCGTTAACGTACCCGTTCCCATACCAAGTTCCGCCAACTTCCTGATACGTCACTATTATGTTGGTCCATGAGCCAACCGGCACGCCGGAGAATTCCATGTCCTGGTTGGTGCCTTGGATCCAGAAATCCGCAACGGGGGGAGAGTACGGCCACCATACGAGGCCCCAGCCGTTCGTGCCGTTATCAGAATCGACTATCCCGCAGTAAAATGTGCATGTCGTATTGGAGCTCGGATTCACCCATACTGACAGGCTGAATGCCTGCGCGCTTCTCGGGAATGTGAGGGTGGTTTGTATGTTGCTGGACGAGCCGCTGAACTTTCCGACGAACTGCGGCAGTTCGCCGTTGCACACTCCAGCGAGGTTCAGGTTCGTGCCGGTGCCAGGCCCTCCCGGCCTGAAGACACGGCATGAGCCGGGCTGCGCCCTAGGTCCCAGGTTGCCGGCGTTGAAGACGCCGAGCTCGAAGAGCGCGGCGAGTACTACCGCTATGATCAGTATCGCCCATCCATATGTCATCAGGTACTCCATCGCGCTCTGCGCACGCGAATTGTTCGGCATTCCAACAACAGTAAGAATGAGAAGGAAACGGCTAAATTGGTTATTCTGCGTTATCTCTTCGGCGGGCTTACCTTGTACTTCTTCACGAGCTCGACCACCTGGTCGACAGCCCTCTTCACGTCGGCCTTAGTCCTCGCCCCCGTGCATATTATCTTGCCGTTCTTGAAAAGAAGCATTGCAGACTTCGGCTCATGGACCTTGAATATCGCGCCAGGAAACTGTTCCGGCTCGTAGTCTATGTCGTGCGACAGCTTCGCAAGCCCCATAAGGTCTAGATCGACCCCCAAAGATGCACTCGCCACGATGTTGACTACCTTATATGTAGGTTTGAGTGTCACATTTTTGCCGTGCGAGGCAGAACTAGACGCACCTTTCGGCATTTCCAATACACCACACAGATATCATTATTAAGCTATAAATAGGTTACTGTGCTTATAATTATTGCTTTTTCGACTCATGCAGGTCAGTCAGCAGAGAGTGAATCACATGTCTAATAATTCGAAAGGCCAGTTTTCCGGCCGCACCAGGAACATCGCGAGGCATTTCAAGCCCTCGAAGCTCAGCGTAAACCATCACATAAAGGAGTTCGAGGTAGGCGACACGGTCGCGATAGTGCCGAAGCACAACTACAGGAACGCGCCACATCCCAGGTACAGGGGAAGGGTGGGCAAGATAACAGGCAAGCGCGGCAACGCGTATGTGGTGGAGATAAGGCAGCTGAGGGCAATAAAGGAACTAGTCATACCTGCACTCCACCTTGAAAGGGCATAATCAATCTTCCTTCCTTCGGCGTGCATTGCCGCGCCGAATCTGAAAGGGGCCTAGCTCTCATCTCGGTGGGGCTGGCCATCTGGTGCTCTTTCTTTTCCTGCCCAGTTCAGCCAGCGTTTCAGCCGGCACGCTCGGATTCCCTGCGACGCTCTCCCTGACATCATCGCTTTCATCCACACTCAATCTAATCAGCGTTTCTATTGGTGTATTATAATTTTCTGCTATTATCGTTCTGACATCATTACTTATATCCTTGCCCAATTCAGCCAGCGTTTCAGCCGGCGTGCTCGGATTCCCTGCGACGCTCTCCCTAACATACTGGTGTTCATCATTACCTAATTTCATAAGCGTT
>JAKBHG010000006.1 GCA_021836925.1 Microcaldota archaeon
GACCACAGTTTATAAGACACCCGGAGAGGCCGCGGTGGAGGAAGCTGAGGAGCTCGAGGTGGGCCAGGAGCTCGCCGAAAGAAACGGCAGGCTCACAAAGGCGGAGGAGGACAGCATCGGCGCGGCGAAGGGGATGTACTGCGTCTGGCACCCGTGGAGGGGCGCATACGCGGTGTGCAGCCACTGCCACAGGGCATTCTGCTTCGAGGACATAGAGGAATACAACGGCAACTATTACTGCCTTGAGGACATAGACAAGGTTGGTATGAAGTATACGGAATCGGTGACAGCGAAGTACGGCAACATCAGCATGATAGCAGCCGCGCTTTTCATAGCGGTGTTCGCACTCTACCTGTATTACACTTATTCGCAGCTGTTCTACATAATAGGCTACGCCAACCAGATAGGCTTCTTCACGTTCATGGCCAAGGCGACGCTCGTATACTTCATGGTGCTGGCCGAGGCGCTGTTCTCATTCCTCGGCCTGATAGCCGCGGTGCTTATACTTGTAGGCTCGCCAAAGGGCTTCGGTTTAGGGATATTCTCAGGTGTTGTCATGGCCTCTGTAACGAGCTATGAGTACCTGAGCACTGGCACGCTCTTCATTGCAGTGCTTAGCGGCCTGGCCTTCGCATCGATAATATCGCTCTCCTATTCGAGGGTCTACTATACTAGCGAGGCGCCTGCGCCGTACACAACTAACGACGTACAGGTCGAATGGCCGAGTGCAGGGAGATTCTAATTCCATGGTAGGGCCTTACGCAGTGTCAAGCGTCCTTGCCTTGTACCTGCCCCTTCTTTCTATGGAGTTGAGCCTCCTAATGACCTTTGCCGCGTCCGCGCACCTCTTCCTGTAGGAAGACTCGATTATGTGATAATCGTCCTTTGCTACGGCCCTTTTCATCAGCACGAGATCCATCGCCTTGTCCTCTGCCGTCGGCAGCATTGTGGCAAGGCCAAAATCTATCACCGCAGCGTGGCCCCCGCTGACTATTATGTTGGCAGGGGTGAAATCGCCGTGGGCCACTCTTGCGTTGTGCAGCTCCGCTGCGATATGCCCTATCTCGTGCATTATGCTGCGCCTTTCCTTTCCGCTCTTCATGTCGCGCTTCGACAGCATAACCCCTTTCATCTCGCTCATGAGTATTTCATACTCCGTCACAAGAAACACGGTGGGTGATGGAACGCCGGCGTTGGCCGATGCGGCAAGGGCGCGCGCCTCGTTCTTTGTCCTCTGGCGTCGCAGTGCCGAGTCTATGGAAGGTTCCCTGTAGCTTTTCTCTATCCTTCTCTTCAGTATGGCGCTTTCCGACATGAACATTGTCTTGTATATGACCGCTTCGGCACCTTCCCCTATCCTATTCATTGCCATGTCACCCTAACACCGTCTATCCTGTATTTCTGGTCGACCGTGCAAGCGCCTGCGCTGAACCTTGACCCGGACCTGTGCATCTTCTCGGCGACCACCGCTATCATCGCGCCATTGTCGGCATTATAGCCGTTAGGCGCGACGAAGAAGCGCGCGCCGTGAGACTTCGCCATGAGCGCTATCATCTTCTGTAGGCGCTCGCTCTGCGCCACACCACCGCAAAGTGTTACCTCTTTCTTCATAGTCAGAAACAGCGCCCTCTCCATCGCCTCGGTAAGCATGGCGAAAGCGGTTTCCTGCAGGGAGTATGCCACATCCCTGACGGATGCCTTGCCGGAATGCAGCAGAGAGGTTGCATGCGTGAGCAGTCCGGTGAACGTGAAGTCCATGCCTTTTACGCTGTACGGCATCCCCACATACTTGCCGCTCTCTGCGACTTTTGCTACTGTGGAACCCCATGCTGGAGAGAGCTTCGCTTCCCTCGCGAAGTTGTCTATCATGTTGCCTACGCCTATGTCGAACGTCTCGCCGTACACCTTATAGTGAGTGTACGGTTCGTTGTCTAGCGCCACTATCTGCGAGTTGCCGCCGCTCACATAAAGCGTCAACGGATCCCTCGAATTGAACAGTTGTTTGGTTATCTCTATGTGCGCTATGGCATGATTCACAGGATATATCGGTATGTGGTGCTCCGCGGCCAGCGTCTTCGCGGCTACCTGCGCGACGCGGAGGCACGGCCCTATGCCAGGACCTTTCGTGTAGCCCACTGCCTCCATGTCAGACATTTTCAGCCCTGCTTCCTTGAGGGCGTTCTTGATAACTGAGCGCACGTTGCCCGCATGAAAATCAGCCACCTTCATGGGGATCATGCCTGTGCTGCCTATGCTGTACATCTCTTTCGCATTGGCGATTACCCTGCCGTTATCAGCTATTCCAACGCCAAGGGTGTGCGCGCTGCTCTCAATCCCTATCACAGCCATGAGAATTGCACCAAGATACAGAGATATGGATATGGCTGGAGGGTATTAAATCCCTTTAGAGGGCGGATATGATTACGCCGCTACGTCTATCGCGGATTCCGCGTAGCCTATGCTTACCAGGGCTGCCTTTGCCTTTTTCTTGTGCTCCCCCTGCAGCTCTATTATGCCTTCGTCGCTCTTGTAGGTGCCGCCAGTGGCTAGCACCCTCTTTATGCTCTTCGCGGTCTGCTCGAGCTCGCTCGATGGTATTCCTTCGATGACGGTGACGAACTTTCTGAACTTCGCCTTTTTCGTGTATATCCTGATCTTAGTTTCGGTTTCCCTTTCTAGGACCTGGCACACGCATATTTCCTTGGGCAATCCGCACTTTGGGCAAATGTCCGCCATTTACTTAGTCGCACCCCTTTCATTTAGCACTGTCTTTATCCTGGCGATGGTCCTCCTGATCTCTCTGGCCTTGACTACCTTGCTTGAGACTCCTGTTGAGGCAACCTTGCTCTTCTCGATCTGCAGCTCCAGAATAAGGTCGTTCATCCTGTTCTTCAGTTCGTTCTCGTTCAGTGCCTTTATTTCCTTGATCTTTATACTAAACACCTGTCTGTGTTAATCTGTTTATGCTTCTATATATTAAAGCCTTTTGGGTGCGCGCTGCGATGGATTATGCAATTGTTGCAATCGTCGCGGCTTCATGCATTCCTCATCGGTTTTCCTCAAATCCTGCGCAGAAAGGTATATAAGAGCTAAGGGGCGAGTATCTAATGCGCGCTTAGCGGCCGTGATGAATGATCAGCATGGCAAAATTCAAGACGACCAAGGATATAAGCATACCCGACAAGCTTATCGACCAGGTGATCGGGCAGCAAAAGGCAGTGGAGATAATAAAGAAGGCCGCGAGGCAGGGCAGGAACGTGCTGCTTATAGGCTCACCTGGCACCGGCAAGACGATGATGGCGCAGGCGATGGCCGAGATGCTGCCGGCAGCGGACCTCGAGGACGTGCTCGTCTACAGGAACCCGAACGACGAGAACATGCCGCTGATAAAGGCAGTAAAGACTTATCCTGAAGGAGACGGCCACGACAAGAAGAACGAGCCAGGACAGGGCAGACAGCTGCTTTTGAAAGAGAGGATGAAAGGCAAGACCAACATGAGCATGGGCGGTTCTATAGTAACGCCGATCGTGTTGGCGCTTGTGATAGTCCTGTTCGCGCTTTCGCTCAGCGGCTTCTTCAGCGGATACGAGATAATCGTACTTGCGGCGCTGATACTCGGAGTGATGATATTCGGTTCCATGGTACTGTTCATGGGCGGCCTGACTAAGAGAGGGGGAATGCCAGGGTTCGGGAATTCGATGGATGAGCCGAAGCTCATAGTTGATAACACAGGCATGGCACATGCACCTTTCGTAGACGCGACAGGAAGCAAGGCGGGCGCGCTCTTCGGTGATGTGCGACACGATCCGCTGCAGACAGGCGGCCTCGGAACGCCGGCCCATCTCAGGGTCGAGAGCGGGGCGGTGCACAAGGCCAACAAAGGCGTGCTTTTCATAGACGAGATATCCAGCCTCGACATGAGAGCCCAGCAGGAACTGCTAACAGCGATGCAGGAAAAGAGGTACCCCATAACTGGACAGAGTGATATGAGCTCTGGGGCGCTTGTGAAGACGGAACCGGTGCCGTGCGACTTCATACTCATCGCCGCAGGCAACATGCAGGACATACAGAACATGCATCCTGCCCTCAGGTCAAGGATAAGGGGATACGGTTATGAGGTCTATATGGATTCCACCATAGACGACAACGCTAAGGACAGGGAGCTGTTCGCGAGATTCGTGGCGCAGGAGGTGAAGAAGGATGGGAAAATCCCCAGCTTCGAGAAGGACGCCGTAGACATGATAATTGAGGAAGCCAAGAAGCGCGCAGGAAGGAAAGGAAAGCTGACGCTTATACTGAGGGATCTCGGAGGCCTCGTAAGGGCTGCCGGCGACCTGGCTGTCGAGCGCGGCAAGAAGATGGTGACCGTAAAGGAGGTGGCTGACGCTAAGGTGCTCGCATCTTCAATAGAGGCGCAGATAGTCGGACAGGAGATAGATTTCAGGAAGGATTACAAGGTGTTCCACACCCGCGGCTTCAACGTTGGCAAGGTGAACGGCCTGGCAGTCATAGGCTCCGCTTCATCGACCCTGGCGGGAATAGTAATACCTATCGTAGCTGAGGTAACGCCGGCTAGCTCCAGATCGGAGGGCAAGTTCATACCTACAGGAAGGCTCGGCAAGATAGCAAACGAGGCTGTGAAGAACGTGAGCGCAGTCATAAAGAAGCATATTGGCAAGGACATCTCAAATTATGACATGCACGTGCAGTTCCTTCAGACATATGAGGGAATAGAGGGCGACAGCGCCAGCATATCGATCGCAGTGAGCATACTTTCTGCAATGGAGAACCTGCCAGTGGACCAGTCGGTCGCGATGACAGGCTCGCTTTCCGTGAGGGGCGAGGTGCTGCCTGTAGGAGGCGTCAGCGCGAAGGCGGAAGCGGCTATAAACGCAGGCATGAGGAGGCTGATAGTGCCGGCAGGCAACAAAGACGACATATTCCTCCCGAAGAGCATGCTTAAGAGAATAAAGATAATACCTGTAAAGACATTCGCTGACGTGCTGCATCTGTCGATAAAGCCAAGCAGCAGGCGCGATGCGCTTATACGCGGGTTGAGAAAGTATGAAAAAGGCTGAGGCCAAAGGAAAGGCGGCTGCTCCAGCCGGTCCTGAAAAGGAAGACAAAAAAGCCAAGGCGGAGCTGGAAGGACTAGCCGAAGGAATAGTAAAGTCGATAGGCAGGAAGGAGAACCCTAAGATAGTGACGACCAGCAGGACGAAATCCAATGTGATATTCGACGAGAAGGAGGGCGTGCTGAAGCTGGGCGACTCGACGGAGGAGAGGACGTTCGTCAATGTCGGCCAGGCTAAGAGGTTCATGCAGACCATAGCCGTTGCCGCCAAATGCTACAAGTTTGTTACAGAGAACCTTCATACAAGCATAAGGGGGCTTTTCTACCAGCTCAAGTACTCCCTCGGCGAGGATATAGATGAAAACATATTCAACGAGCAGGGCGAGTCAAACCCGCTCATAGAGGATCTGGAGGTTGCGCTCGGCGTGAAGAGGGAGGACCTCAACCTCAATGCCACCAGACGAGGCGTCCTCGCTGGCAACATGAAGGTGATCGACAGCTTCGGCGACGAGCGCCTTGAGATAGACACCGGCAGGATGGGAAGGAGCGGATGGGCGATACCGAGCGACGTCGATCACGACATAGAGTTCGTAGACGTGAAGGCGAACTACGTGCTGGTGGTCGAGAAGGATGCGGTGTGGCAGAGGCTGAACGAGGATAGGTTCTGGCAGAATGAGAACTGCATACTGATATCACCGCAGGGGCAGGCGACCAGGGGCACAAGGAGGATAATAAGGAAGCTCTCAGACAAGGGGCTGCCCGTATACGTGTTCAACGACGGAGATGCATGGGGCTGGTACATATACTGGACGATAAAGACAGGAAGCATAAACCTCGCTTACATAGGCAGCGACATCGCAACGCCTAGCGCAAGGTTCATCGGCGTGACAATGTCCGATCTGGAGAAGTACGATTTCCTGAAGAAGATGACGATGAAGGCGTCCGAGGTGGACCTGAAGAGGGCGCAGGAGATGCTTGGTTATCCCTGGATAAACAAGCACAAGGAATGGGTCGATGAGCTGAAGAAGGTCCTGAAGAGCAAGACGAAGCTTGAGCAGGATACGCTGCAGGGACCGAGGCTCACGTTCATAGACGACTACATCCGCGAGAAAATAAGGAACAAGGACTATCTTCCATGATGCATGAGGCAGTTGTGCGCTTCAGATGCGCACTACCGGCGACAGATTGAGCTCGAGTGCCGAGAGCGTCCTCTCTGGATTGTCATAGTAGTCGCGCACTACCTCGCTTATGCTCTTTATGTCCTTCTTGCCCACCTGGTTCAGTTTTTGGAGTATCGCGGCACGCACCTCCTCTTCCGCGAGTATGTCTGCTGGCGGCACGCCCGTCGCCTTTGACAGGCTGTCCCTGTATGTTACGCTTGGAAGGATGGACGAGCCGGCCCTTGTCTTGTAGTCGAACTTGTACAGGTCAGAAAGGAGCACCTGCGCCTCTATCCCTGATATCTCGGATATTTCTATTACCTTCCTGACAGGTATGCCGTTCTCGTAAACTATACCAGTGTTTATCAGCGCGTCTATGACCGGTATTATGTCCTTCGGAACGTTCATCGGGGTGTGCTCCAGCCTGTTTATTATGTCCCTGCCTGAAGAGGCGTGTATCGTGCCCATCGATATCTTGCCGATGTTCATCGCAGTGATCATGTCGTTGGCCTCTTCGCCGCGGACCTCCCCTATTATTATCATGTCGGGCCTCATCCTGAGCGCGTTCTTTACCAGGTCGACCATGGGCATTGACTCGCTCGTCTCGAGCCTGACGCAGTTCTCCTGTGTCCTCGTGTCGAGCTCGTACGTCTCCTCTATAGTGACAATCCTCTGCTCCGGCCTGAAGAACGAGAACATCGCGTTCAGCAGCGTGGTCTTGCCTGAGGCAGGCATGCCACCGATGAGGATGTTGGCTGGCCTTACCTTGAAGCCGTCAACGTATAGCCAGAGCCTAGCTGCTATCTGGTAGTCTATCTCTCCCGCATTGATCAGGTCTATTATGCTCATCGGGTTGCCCTTGAAGTTCCTGATCGTTATGTCGTAACCCAACGGTGATGCTATTATGTTGGCCCTGCTTCCTGTAGGAAGGTGCACGTCCATTATGCTGCCGCCTGCGCTCTCGTTCGTGGCATAGAGCTTCATCTTGTTTACGAACTTTTCCAGTTCTTCAGGGTTCTCGAATTTTTCCTCGAGCTTCTTCTGGCCTTCCCTGCTGTCGTACACGAATATGTTCTTCGTGTTGTTTATCATTATGTCTTCTATGTTCTGGTCGGCGAGCAGTGGTGCTATCTTTCCCATGTCATTCATGTCTTCCAGAATCTCATTTATGTTTTCACTGCTTATCTTCGGGTCTATGTTCTTCGCGGCTGATGTTATGAGCTCCTTCCTCTTGACTTCATCGACTATCGTCACGAACTTTCCTCTCAGTTCCTTTGTTATCTTTGCTTCCATTTCAGCGACATAACCATCCATGAAACCACTCGCTTCGCTGTCCGACTCACTATAGAGTAAGAGAAGAGAACTTATAAATCAGCTCTTGTGCTTGTGTGGGCGCGCTACTCGGGAAGCACAGAGTCGACCACGTACTTTGGAGTGTACCTCAACAGCGCATCGTAGGCCTCCCCTGTGCCGAGGTATATTATTGGTATGCCAGTCGCATGCGCGATCGATATCGCTCCCCCTCCTTTTGCGTCGCAGTCCATCTTCGTGAGTATTATTCCATCTATATTGACGTTCTTCTTGAATTCCGCCACCTGATTTTCTATAGCATTGCCGGAGGTGCTCTCGCCCACGTATATGGTAAGGTCCGGTTTCGTCACGCGCACCATCTTGGACACCTCCGCGAGCAGGTTCTTGTTCGTCTCCTGCCTGCCGGCGCTGTCTATAAGCACAACGTCGATCCCGTGCGCAGTGGCGTAGTTTATCGCGTCGAACGCGACGCTTGCAGGATCCGCGCCGTACTTGCTCTTCACTACTGGCACGCCTATCTTCGCCGCATGGTACTCCGTCTGCTCTATCGCCGCCGCCCTGAAAGTGTCGCTCGCCGAGAGAACAGCAGTCTCGCCCTTCTTCTTGATGGCGTATGCCACCTTTCCTATAGTAGTGGTCTTTCCCGTACCGTTCGGGCCGAGGAACAGGATTTTTACAGGCTTTGATCCTTCAGCTATCCGCTTGTCGATGAATGCAAATATGTCGACACCCTCGCCGACGCTGCCGAGCACTTCCATGAGCGATGCCCTGACCTTCTTCACCAGCTCGGCCTCTATATTCCTAGAGGGTATCTTTTCCCTAAGCTTTTCCTTCAGGTCCTCCGTGAACGCCGTTGCGGTGTTGAATGAGACGTCAGACTGCATCAGCGATGTCATCATGGTGTCGCTGAACCTCTCTATGTCTGAGTCGCTCAGCCTGACACTGCCTGAGAATGCGCCCTTCAGCTTAGTAATCTTAGATATCTTTACGCCTGGCTGCTCCTCTTTCTCGCTGACATCTCTATTAGTTGTTGCGGCCGGTTTGTTATCTTCTGTTTCCTTATCATCCGCTGCGGCCTCTTCCTTAGGCACGGCAGGCTGCTCCATCTCGTTCTTGGCCGGTTCCTGCACATCTTCCCGCTCTTCCAGCTTTTCCTCCTGCTCTTCCTCCTGCGCCTCCTCTGGTGAAGCAACAGTTTCAGGCTGCGTCTGGTCCTGCAGTTCCAGTTCCGGTTCTGGCCGCTCCGCCTCCTCTTCAGTCTCCTCCTTCTCCCGCTTCACCGCCTGCTTTATCGCATCGGACAGCTTCTTCCTTATGCCTTCGAACATCTTATCCTCTGCTATACAGGTTATGCCCGCCGTCCAGCTTCATATGTGCTGGACGAGCTCGTTCAACCTGTAGGATATGTCGTTTATAGCGTTCTCCGTGTTCCTCTTCGCCTTCGACAGCTTGCCTATCTGCTCTGTGTACCTGACAGCCCTCTTATCCAGCAGGACCTTCGCGGCCTTGGCACCCATCTTGACCACATACGAGGCACCCACAGGCGCCATGACATCATCGCTGCTGCTCATCTTCCCTATGGCGTAAAGGCCGGAGCCGATAGGTATCATTGCATCGCCGCTCTTCAGTTTCGGCATGCTGTCTATTGCCTCCTTCGTGCTCGAGGCGCTCGCGTACGCCATCGTCAGCTCGTCGAGCTGCTGCGTCAGTATGTAGTACTGGTTCTGGTACATCTGCTGTACGTACCTCAGCTCGTCTATCTCCTTCGATATGTCGAGCCCCTCCTTTGCCACGTTCTCTTTTCCTGCCATGATCGCACCGTTCCCGCGCGCTGCTTTACACGCGATAAATAGAATTTGTTATGCGCATTTATTATGGTTGCTCATGCGCCTTCGAGAGCGTTCGTTATCCTTGCCATCTCGTATCCGGTAGTGAGCTCACCGAAGAGCACGGCCTTCGAGTTGGCGAGCACGGAGAGGCCAACGCTGAGAGCGCCGGTGCTTGCCGTGCTTCTGGCCGGCTGCATGCCTATCAGTTCCTTTACCTTCTCGATCTCTTCCTCGGTGCACCTATTGTTCAGCACCGCGCCATTGTTCGTGAGTATGTTGTTGGCACCGACTGTCTTGAGCCCGCCTATCTGCATCTTTACGGTCTCGACCCCGAGAACGTCGCCTATCGACTTCGCCTCTTCCGTCGTGTAGTTAGGATTTATTAGGGCGATCCTGTCGTTCGCCAGCACGTTGTTCCCTAGGGCGTTCAGCCTGCTATGGAGCACCTCGGCCCTTATGTCAAGGCCAGCGTTCCTTATCGCAGCCCTCTCCTCATCGCTGGCCATCTCCGATATCAGTATGCCGTTAGAATTTGCCCTGCACCATATCCCTAGCATGTCAGATTCGCATATCGCCAGCGGAACCGTATCGACCTTCAGCTCTTCGGAGAGCCGCCTGCCCATCTCAGAGTCTATCATAGGGCTAAGGAACAGAAGCTTGTCAGTCAGCGAGGCAAATGCACCGACGGAGTCGTTTCCCTTTATGTTGTGCTTTTTTATTTCCATGTATGCACACCGTCTGGCGTGCTCACTTTTTAGGTGCGCCTTCCGTAGCGGACTTCTGGCCGCTAGAAGCTGGAGCTGCCGGCTTGGGGGCCTTCTGCTTCTTTTGGCCTTCTGCCTTGGCCTGGATCGGCTTCGCCGCTCCCTTCTCTTTCTCCGCCTGCTTCGGCTTCTGGCCTTGTGCGGGCTTGGGGGATGCAGGCGCTGCGGCCTTCGATGCGTCCTTGAACAGTCCGACCTTTGCCTTGCCTTCGGATATGTCAACGCTCACCTTGAGGGGCTTCATTGACTTTATGTAGTGCTTGAACATCGCCCTGTTGAGCTCGTCGCTTATGCTGACCTTGGATTCATCGGTCTTCGTGTAGTGCGCTATCCTCTCCCTGAGGTAACGCATCGACCTCTTTATCCTCCTTGTGCGCGGCTGCGTCGAGAGGTATTTCCTCAGATTTATCGTCATTATCCTTGTTGACATTTGCTACACCGGTTCTCTTGCTTCGTTTAAATGCTACTTCTGCTGGATCCTGAGCTTCCTGCTCCTCCAGGACCTGCCGAGCTTGTTGCTCGATATCTTCTTGTGGGTCCTGACTACTACCAGTACTGGTATGCGCCTGGACTTCTTCTTCGCCTTCACGAGCATTCTCTTCTTAGCGTTCGACTTCTTCGACATTATGTCACACCTTCTTCATTTCCTCTTGAATTCAATCTTTGTGTCCGGTTTGAATGTCAGTCTTGCAATCAAATCCTTCAGCTGCGCGTCAGTTACTTTCGATGCGATCCTGTTGCTTTGCGCCAGTGATATTATGACATTGACCAGCTGGTCGTACAGTTCACTGTTCGTCAGTCTTATGTTCATGACGCGCTCATACGCCGCATCATCGAGAAACTTCCTCAGTATATCCTTTTTTTGCTGCTCCAACTGCTGGTTCTTTATCAGTTCAGCCATTCTTTTTTTGTATCTCTTCTCCTCTGGATCTTCCTGTCCTTCCTCGGCGCTCATCGCTCTTCACTTACTTCTTGGACATCTCGGAGCTTATCTTGTCCATGAATGACTTGCCCTTCGGGGTTATCACCCTCCCGGTCTTGGTCTTCTTTATGAACCCTTGCTCCTCGAGGGACTGCAGCGCATCCCTTATTATGCTGCCGCCGGCCTTCATCGTGTGCATGTGGTGCACCACGTGCTGCTTCTTGCTGCCGTACTTCGTCCTGAGCCTCTCTACGCCGACCGGCCCATTCAGGTAGACCTGCCTGAGTATTGATGCGCTTCGCTCATACCAGAAGTCCGGGCTCTGTGGAATCCTTTCCCTGCTCGGCCCGCTCTTCACGAACAGGACGTATTCCGGCTTCTTCAGCTTGTCTTTCAGCCTTTCGGCTGCCAATTTGACCAGCTCCTGGCCGTTCACTTCGTATACATTAGACATAGAATGCACGCTTGGATCGAGTATTCACTATATAATTCGCTCCGAAACCCTCGGAAGCCTCAGGATATAGCGCTTATTATTTAGACCAAAAGCATATTTAATGTTTCTTTTGCCACTGATAGCCCCTTACGGCCCATACCCGGCACGCGGCCGGCACTCTTGGAGCATTCTTATAATGGTTGCATTCGAATTGGTAGTATGGCAGCCAAGAGATTTGTTTTTGATGACTATGTCAGGATATATGACACCGACGCGCAGGGTGTTGTGCACTATGCCGGATATTACAGGTTCTTCACCGACGCAGTAGAGAAGTTCATGTCGAAGATAGCAGGCGTCAACTATCCGCTGTTCGACAGCAAGGTATGGTTCGTGGTCGTGGAGTCGGAGGCACAGTACCACAGGCCAGCGGTGCTGGGCGACAGGCTCTCAATCACATTGACCACAAGCATGCCTTCCAAGAAGGCCCTGAGGTTCGACTTCAAGATAAGGAAGAAGGGTGTAGACATATGCAGCGGCCATATGGTCCAGGTGGCTATAGACAGGAAGCACTGGAAGGCAACCAATATACCGGCGAGGCTCGCCTCTCGTCTCGCTATGGGCTCATGAGGTGCGCAACCTCTTGTCCGCATGCGCCACCGCATCCTCAAGTATGTCAAGGCCCTTTTCCAGGTGATCCACGCTTATAGTGGCGGCAGGTATCACTCTTATCGTTGACGCCCCTGCAGGCAGTAGCAGCAATCCGTTGGCGAAGCACTCGTTTAGTATGCTTTCGCGCTCCTTAACCGCTGGCTCCTTTGTAGTCCTGTCCCGCACCAGCTCGACACCTATCATCAGGCCCATGCCCCTGACGTCTCCGATTATGCTGTAGCGCTCCTTCATTGCGTCGAGCCTCTTCATGATAATCCTTGATTTGGTGCTGACCTGACTTTTTATGCTTTTCATGTTCCTCTTAAGATGAGATAGCGAGGCATCAGCAGCCGCAACAGATACGAGATTGCCGCCGAACGTGCTTGCGTGCGCGCCTGCAGGTATGTTTCCGAGGGATTTTTTCACCACTGTGGCACCAAGCGGCAGGCCCGCGCCGAGAGCCTTTGCCATAGTATATATGTCTGCGGTGACGCCGAAGTTCTCCATTGCCAGGAATTTGCCCGTGCGCATGTATCCCGCCTGTACTTCGTCGGATATTAGCAGTATGTTGTTCTCGTCCAGCAGGGATTTCAGCTCCTTGAAGTAGTCCTTTGGCGGTACGATGTAACCACCCT
>JAKBHG010000007.1 GCA_021836925.1 Microcaldota archaeon
GTAGGGGGCGCCGCCCTTGTTCATATGAACCCTCTCATCCTAGAGCCCGCATATGCGGCTCCGCCTATGAATTGCGATACCTGCACTATGAAAAAGTACGTCGTAGCTATTATTAAAGAGGGATAGAACAGTATGAGCAGCCAGTACGACCCCATTGCGCTCTGCACCCCGGTTATCGTGGTAACCAACGGGCTCGTCGGCGTTAGCGCGTTCGTCTGCGAGCCGGTACCGGAGCCGAACTGGTTCATCGTTGCGGAGAGTATGCTGAGCTGCTGGCCAAGCTGCGGCGCGGTGAAATAGTACGCGAGGGCGAACATCGTCGGCATCACTATGTAGAAGCCCATCGCCATCGCTATCAGTATGCCGCCCAGCGCCCTCGTAGGCAGTATGGCCCTGAATATCACGCCAGGCACCAGAAATGCCGGTATCGCCGACACCGCGAAGAATACCATCAGGAAGTATTCAGCGTAGAGCAGCGCCGTCGAATCTATCAGGAATGCGGAAAGCACCTGCGCGGGTTCGATGAACAGCAGGGTGATTATTCCGGCGTACGCCTGCTTCGTCACCCCAGAGGCGATCTTTATTATACTGCCTGTGACCGCGCCGACAGAGGAGAGTCCGCCTACGCCTATGCTCGTACTCATGCTAGCGTAGAACGCCGCGGTGCTGTACGTGGAAAACAGGGTGTTGTATATCCCCTGTGTCGATGTTATAGTGGAGCTGATCAGGTGCAGCGCAGTAGCATATGGGTTTATCGGCCCGACAAGCGAACCGGGGAACAGACCGAACATTACGGCGCTTATGTACAGGAACGTCAGGACTATAACTGTGCTCGCGGTGGCCTCGAGGAACTCGCCCATGCCGAAGTTCCTTATGCTGTCGCTCTTCGCCGCTATCCCGACCATTATGATCAGCGCCGCTATTAGGAATGCGAGAAGCACCGCGACAATCGCGAGCGGCAGGTACTTGGACCATATTGTAGATGTATAGTAATTTATCGGGCAGTACCAGTTCTCGTTTGTGGACAGCACATTGGCGAGATAGCCTGGAAGGTAGCCGCAGGATCCCACGGCAGGCGGAGTGGCAGTGGTGTTGGAAGTGCCCTGGCCCGGCTGGCATGTGCCGGTGGCATAGCCGCCGCTGTTGGAGTTGCCTATGTTGCACTGGCTGCCTATCTGCACTATGTATACAGGGGAGGAGCTGCCTGTGCACGTGTATCCCGATGGGCAGGCGCTGAATCCGCAGTAGCCGTTCGGGGCGTTGACCAGGCATGACTGTGACGTGTAGCCCACGGATACGCCCGTGTTAGACCCGCTGACGCTTACTGAGCCGGATGAGGGACTCGGGTTGAAGATGCCGGAACTGCCTATTGAATATGAGTATGAACCGTTGTATTCCTGGAAGGATATGTCGGATGTGCTTGACGATTCCTGCACGCCGTTAAGTGTCACGGACCATGTGGCGCCTGACGGAAGCCCCGTTTCCGAGAATGTGACCGTATACTCCGCGCCGGATGTGCTGATTTTCTGGTACACGCACGAGTAGCAGCTCGTGGTCGCGTTTTTCTCGCATATGCCTGCGCTCTTTGACGGGCCGACAGGGCAGGCACCCTGATAGCCGCAGGTAAAGCCGCAGTACTTCGTGCCTATCGGAATAAAGCTAGCCGGGCTTGATGCAGTGGGATTGGACGAGACCGCTGCATGCTGTGCAGCAGCAATTGGGACCACGGAGACCGACGCGGCTACAAGCGCGAACGCCACGGCTGCCATTAGCGCGAAGAGCGCAACGTTCTTGTCAGAAATCATTATGTCGTGCATATCTTTCGTCCCGTCGCTATACCACCGTGCTCAGCAGGGCCATGAAGCTTACCCTCTCGCCGATTGCTGCCGAGAAGTCGGTTATGAACGCCTCTAGTATCGTGAAGTTAAGGAATGGGATGAACGTGAGCCCCGCTATTATGTATCCTAGGCCGCCTGTGAATACCAGACCAGCCCCTCCGGTCGGGTCAAATATAAATTCCGCGGAGCCGCCAACCAGTGCAGCTATTGTTGAGACTGCGCCGAGGCTCCCGATCGAGTAGTCTATGAACCCGTACGTCAGGCTGGTTATCAGGGGATAGACGAAGCCGAGGCCTAGGCCGAAGGCTATCATCGCCCCGCCGAACCTTCTCGAGAACCCGAGCGTCCTGGATATGAGGCCCAGCACCAGGAAGAATGAAAGGAAGAGGAGCGAGCCGGAAAGCAGAATCATCTGCACCTGGTTGAGGAGCAGCATCGTTATTATGCCCGTGAACAGTATCCCCAGAAGCGTCTCGAAATCCCTAGGCAGTATGTCAGTGCTGCTGGTTGCATGTATACCGCTCAAAACAGGCACGGTGAGGTCGAATGACAATCTCGGATCTGCGGAGCCGAGAACGGCCGAAAAGTCATACAGCGTCAGGAAATACTCGCCCGCATCATAATTGAAGTTTGCCAGATCGCATGATGCAATCGAGAATACGTTGCCCGCTGATGAACATGCCGGAGGCAGTATCTTTGCCGCATTGTAAGAGTTTGTGATATTCAGCATGAACAGCGACGACAGCGTTATGAATATCATTATCATCACTATGGACATGACGGCCTCGTATATCTGCATCCTCGACCAGCTCTTCGCGGTGGGGCTGTTTACCATCGACCCGACCATGTATACGATGCCGGCCACGCCGAAGACGATGAGCACCGCGGCGAACGCTAGGGGAAGCCATGATACCGCATTGAGCGGAAGTGCCTGCAGTAGGATTTGAGGGACGGCCGGGCCTATGCCTGACATCTGCAGCACGGAGCTCATTACCGACATGATAGGTATCTGCAGCATTCTATCCCTATATAAGTTTCTTGAAAGCGGTCGTCCCGGACAGGCTCTGCGCGCCCAGATAATCGCCCATGGCTTCCGAGAAATCCAGCGCGACTATGAAAGATATGAACACGTCGAACAGCATGAAGGCCACCGGCGCCACTACATCGGACAGGGTGCTCGCTATTATCCCCTGGTTGAAGGATCCCAGGGCGTTTGTGATGTATTGGATGAAGAACGATGCGATGTTGTAAAGCGCCGTGATTTGGAAATCAATACCGTAAAAAATATTGGTCGTGAACGACGGTATGGATGCGAACGTGACCGGAACTGCCGTGCACATGGTATTGCCTGTGCACATCATGGCATGGAGCAGCAGCGGGAACACTATGTACAGGCCGGCAAACATGCCGAGGAAGGCGCCGCCTGCCGCCCTTGTCCAGGGCAGGATCCTCAGCACCAGGCCGGCATAGAAGAATAATGGGAAAAGCCCGTATATTATCCCGAGTATCACAGGGACGGCTATGAGCAGGCCGACAAGGCCGCCTGCCAGGGCAAACATGTTGTTTATGGGAATCAGCGCGACGGAGGCACCCGCATATGGCGATACTAAGACCCCGAAGCCGTTCGGCGCATACGTCAATTCCATCGAGGATATGAACGTAAGCGCATCCGTATAGCTGCCTATGCTTACCAGTGCGGGCACGCCCTGGTATACCGCCACTATTGAGAGGGCGTTGCAGTCCTGGTAGAACAGGTTGTGGTGCACGCCGGTCAGCGAGGACACGTATCCTGTTCCGAGGGACCCGTCGGCGGATAGGGTGCTTATGAACACCATGGCTATTATCACCGTTATAGCTATCTCGCCGAGTTCGTTCCTCATGAACCTCTTGAGTATCCCTATGTCGAAGGCATACCCTATCGCCGCAACAATACCTATAACTGCTATCATGGAAAGCAGGACCAGCAGCGTGATGTTTATTATGCCAGATATGCCGAACTGCGTCTGAGGCGGTATTACCTCATTGCAGAAGCTGTTCACGTTGTTTGTTGACGCCGCATATGCCTGATTGGGGAGCGCGAGCAGCACCAAGGCGGCTGCCGCTACGAGCAACAGAATGGCCGGAATTTTGGCCCTGCCTGGTTTTTTGCGGTACATCAACACTGCCTCATATCAGTCTGCTCAGGCCCGCAAGGCTGACGTCGCCGCCGATCAGACCCGACAGTCCAATTATTGCACTGAGCGTTATTATTATGTTTATTATCGGAAGGAAATACGCGGTCACCCCCGCTATGCCGTACGCCTCGGTAACCCTGAACACCAGCGCCGAGGCCTCGCTCGGCGAGCATGATGAAAGCCCGGGATACGGCAGGTAGAAGCTCGGCACTGACGATATGAAGCTGCCGAAGGACCCCACTATCCCGGAGAACACGCTGGAGAAAGGTATCAGCAGGTATGATATGTCAGCGCCCTCAAGCGTGCTTATCGGTGCCGATCCAGACACGTAACATCCGTTGCCGTTGTCGTTTAGGACAGAAGCCATGTTAGGCTGGACGAAGAAGTTCAGGGCGTAATTGCCATTGTTCTGGCCAGGGAGGCTCGTTATGGAATTGAATCCGTATGTCGAGTTGTAGCCTGTGGAGAGGCCGTTGCCCATGGCCAGATACTCCAACGAGAATACCGCCGGGTATATTATTATGGCGCCGAGCGCTACCGCTATCATCAGGCCTCCTATCTTTCTTGTGAAGAATGTCGCCCTGAGCAGAAGGCCGCCGAAGAGCAGCCAGGGCCAGGCGAATAGGAACACCTCCGTCAGTGACAGCTGCGCCACGAATGCCTCCACTGCGGTACTGAACAGCGTTATCATCTGATTGGCGCCTAGGTATATCATCTTGTATCCTGCGAACGGGTTGGCCGAGAATGAGACCCTGAATCTAATGTTAGGGGTAGGAACTAATGGTATGGCGCAGTTGGTAAACGGGCCTATGCACCATGACATCGTGGGCTGGAGTTTCTCCAGGAAACCAAGGTAAGCGTCGAACACGAACAGGCTGTTGAGGTTCTGCGCCGTCTGATCAGTGAGGTTGGCCAGCACCACTCCCGATGCCGCAAGCGGATAGTCCGCCATCTGGGTGACTGAAGGCGATGACGATCCGTCCGATACGATATTGCATATGCCGTTGTTGGTGGACGTCTCCAGTATCGACCCACTGCCCGAGCCGAGCAGCGTAAGGCCGGACTGCGTCGTAAGGCTCGTGCATATGCCGCCCAGCGTGGATGAGTTCATCAGCGACGTGGTGTCTAGCGCCGAGTAGAACACCGATGAGAAAGTCAGCACCACAAATATCACTATGAACGCCAGCACGGCCGTTCCGAATGCCTGGTACATCTCACCGATTGCGGATTTCTTTACGCTGTTGTTGTGCAGCACTACGCCTATTACGTACCATATACCGACTATTACGACATCGAGTACAATCGCGAGGAATACGAGAGGCAGCAGGTTGGAGTTGGCGCTGCTGAAGCTGGATAGCAACGGTACGGATTTCCAAAGCAGCCCAGGTATTCCAATCATCGTATCATCCACTTACGCATCGCATCATATCGATCCCCAGAAGTTCGAGGCCCCTATGATGCCGTTGTCCAGGGCCTTCGAAAGGCTCATTGCGAAGCCTATCGTTATCGCGAAGTTCAGAGCGAACATCATCACTGCGGTGAACAAGTACTGCGACATCAACTTTACGAAATTCAGGGTCGTGCCCCCTGCATTGAATATCAAGGTGAATGTCTTGGTCCCGCCGAGCTGGCTGTACAGGTAGAATGGTGACAGCGGACTGTTGAGATTAGAGGGTATAGGCACACTGGCGCCGACGGACCCTGATGTATAGGAGGATATCTGCGAGAAATACGAGCTTGGCGATATCTTTGCGATCCCGTATGCCGTGTTGAGGTACTGGAAATCTGGGTTGCACGTCGCTGCGCTGGTGCCTGCCGTGCAGGAAGTGAATATCCAGTGTATGACATAGCTGTCGAAAGCTATAGTAAGCGGGTATATGAGATACGCCGCGACGGCTATAGCTATGAACACATTGGACGCGCTCCTCAGGCCGTTGCCTCCGTACCCTGCATATGCTATTGACCTGAGTATCAGTGCAACTGGGAGCAGCACAGTGAACGCGGTGTACTTTATCAGCGGTATGAGTATGTACTGCAGCATGAGGGTGCCGATGGACGTTATCATCACGGTGTTGAACACCAAAAGGTACTCGTCGGACAGCAGCGCGAGCGGTATTGCCGGATCAAAGTCGGGACGTATCGACACGATATGGGCCGCTGATTTGCCCAGAAGCAGGGAGGAAAGGCTGGGCGCGGCCAATTGCGATATGCCTGAGACGATCCTCGATGAGAGCGAGAGGGCCACGGAATAGGAATATATGTTTGACAGCAGGCTGAGTCCCGTGTTGAAAGTGAGATTTCCGATATAGTAGTCCGCATACGTGAACGGGCCCATGCTTTGGCCGGTGAGCTTCGTGCTGAGGTTGCCCACCGCACTGCATGCGAATGTGGTAAATGAGAGCAGCACAAGTATTATCACGACGCTCAGGAAGAGCTGCGTTATCTCGGTCCTGCTCATCTCCGTTATTCTGGAGCTCACGGAGCGCGGCAGCAGTTTCGTCAGCACATAGACTAAAGAAGTTACGATCAGCCCTATGAGCACCACGAGAAGGTTGATACTGATCCAACTGTTGGTGTAGTTGCTCGCACCGTACAGGGCACACGCCGGCGGAGGAGTGTACGACGACCCGCTGAACGAGATGGCGGCGCTCTGGGAGATGGCAGGGTGCAGATGCACGAGGAGCGAGGCGATCACCAAGGCTGCGGCTATGATGGATAGCACAATTGTCACAGTACCTCCGCGCCTCGCGGCCTTTCCCGTTTTCCTAAGCGTTGCCATTTTACATCACGCGAGCTTGAACCTGCCTATTCCTGTCCTGAGCTTTCCGCCCATCATGCTTGCAATACCGCCGACCGCCGCCACGACGATTATGACGTCGAGTATGAACAGTATGAGCTGGAGGATCTGGTCCATCACGTCCGTCGTTATCATGTTGAGCGACGGATACACGCTGTTCATGCTGTTGAGCCCGGCGTCGATGCCATAGTTAAATGCGGTCGTGTTCTTATAGGCGTTGCCTACCGACACCTGCAGCGTCAGGGAGTTGAGGCCTGCCCCGACGTCGCTTGCAAGGCATATTAGCGACCCCATCACGCCGCCGCAGTCAGGCACGTACGATGCCGAGCTGGATGCCAGAGTAGACTGCATGTAGTTGGTAACAGGCATGTTCAGCCCCACCAGCAGCATGGGATACACTATGGCTATGCCTATCGCCAGCGCTATGAGAGTGCCGCCTATGCCCCTTAAAAGGGGTATGGCCCTGAGCAATATGCCCATCGGTAACAGCACGAGGAGCGAAACGGCGATGATGACGCTGAAGAAGTCCGACTGGATCTGCAGTATTGACACGACCGGCAGAGCCACTAGAGTCAGGATGTCGCCAAGAAGGCTCACCCCGGGAGCTGCGCCTGGACCGATCTCTATCAGGCGGCTCACGAATACCCTGGCGCTGGAACCTGACTGGATCCATGAATCGAACGGTACAAATGGAGGTATCGGGAAGGGGGTCCATGTAAATATGGTTATCCCTTTCAGTAAACCGACTCCGAGGCCCACGCCGAGCAGGGAGCTCATGGAAGAGTATGCATTGGAAAGCTGCGGGGTTATGTAGCCGGACTGGACGGACGAGTAGAGGAGGCCGAGATTGTTGGTCACCTCTGCCCCGGCGCGGGTAATGTTGCCCGTAAGCGCCGCGCCAGACCCTACCTGCTGGAGTGGATAGCCTGCCAGGGCAACGGCCACTGCGCCGAGTATCACCAGTACCGTGAATATGAATATCATTATCATTAACGTCTTCATGGTCTCCTTCAGCTCGTTCTTATACCAGCCCTTGAGAGACTCGAGACCAAAGACCTCACCCAGCATGTATGACAGGCCTACTAACGCAAATGATATCAGGAGGGCTATCATCGATACGGAGATAGACTCGGCGATGCAGCCTCCTTCGCTGTTCGAATTGACGTTGAGGGCGCACGTGGGAGTCAGGCCGCTCGCTGATGTGGAGGAAGAGCCTGCAAAGGGCACCACTCCGAGCACCGCAATGGCAGCGGCAAGCAGCATCATTCTTCGGAGGGTTTGCATAATAGGAATTCCAAAATAACATATTTATACCTGCCCATGATAGTTACACGTCAAACCTCAGGAATAGCTATAAATATTAAGAAAGGGGCCATATATAGCGAGGGAATGGCATGCTCATGATACCGGTGCTGCTAAGTTTCGGCGCGATATACGCGTACATACCTGTAATAGTGATTGTCATACTCATAGCCGCGGCGGCAGGCCTTTCCAGGGGCACGAGCATATTCGCGATTTTCGGCATAGGATCGCTCATGGGGATAGGAGCAACGAAGAAGGGGCAGGGCTTCGGAGGCGCGTTCAAGACAAAGAATGACCTTAGCTCGAGAACGGCGGCCCCAAAAAAGATTGTTGGAAAACTAAGCAAGAAAGCATCAACAGGATTAGGTACACTCCGCGAAAACTTCTTAAAAAATAGAGCGGATGCCCGCACCCTCAAAAAGGCAGGCAAGGCAGGAGGGGTAGCAGGAGCTGGCGCCGTGGCAGGGCAATTACTGCAAAGACCCAATCTGAAGGGCGGCGCGAATGTGGCTGGATCGAATGGACCGAATGGCCTTGGCGTTGGAAAGGTGGCAGGGTCAACGCCAGTAGCCCCAGGAGTGATGGGAGCAGGCGGGAAGGGCGTTGGCACCAACGGCCCAAAGAAAAGCAAGTGGGCCACGAGGGTCAACGCGAACGAATACCTGATATCCGAAGCAAGGGGCATGAAGGAGTATCATAAGTATTACGCACCTGGCAAGAGCAAGACGGTCATAAGGCCCAATTCGGCGGAGGCCACGACCGAGCTTCTTGCGTTTAAGGCCAACCCGAATAACCTGAACCAGAATTTAAGCGGAGCCAGCAGCAAGAAAGAAGCAAGGGTGTACCATAAAGAGCAGCAGGCCGCATGGGACGAATTGGTAAGGAGAAGCGGTAAGGACCAGGAGGCGCGCAAGGCAGTCAGCGCACTGCTGAATGAACATGGCCTGGCGCACCCGAACAGGCACCGCGAATTATATGCTGCCTCTGGCGAGAGCGATACGTATAACAAGATTTTCGACGAGAGGTACAAGAAGTACAAGGATGTCGGCTGGTCGCCTTCTGCGCGCAGGAAGATCAAGAACGAGGAGGAAAAGGACTGGCTGAAGAGGAATCTGGAGGATGATGCGGCAGGCAGACCACGCAGGAACCCTGACCTGGACGAGATATACAGATGGCCTAATTTCGCCAGGAACATTAGGAGCCCAGAGCAGGACATGCATAGCTATGGTAGTTTCGCGCACCAGATGAAAGAGAAGGCGAAGAAGGTCAGGGAGGCGCAGCCTACAAATGGCAAGACGGCAGAGACAACTACGACGCTTACCGGCAGCGGTTGGAAGGACTACTACAAGGAGACGCACAACGGCAAGAAGAAGAAGAGGGAGCCATGGATGCCACCACCGCCGAAATAGGCCCGGCCGGCGCATACCCCTACCTTATTTCCTCTACCTTATTTTTCAGGATGTGATTAAAGACCAGGGTTAGGGGACTCAGGATTTGAGCAGAGGGAACCTCTTCATGTAGAGCTCGCTCTGCAGAACCACAAGGAAAGGTATTATGAAAAGGGAGTTGAGGATCAGCAGTGCTATGCTCGACGCCTCTATCCCGAGGGCGCTCTGCCCCCCGATCAGCGTAAACACGATGTCAAAGAAGCTTAGCAGGGCTATCCCGATCACAAGCCATAGGAGGAAATAGTCGAACCTCCTGACGAAGAATGTTGCGCTCTTCCTGAATGCCCTCAGTATCTTGGAGTCGTCTATGACTATCGATGCCGGGGCATAGAAGAAGAACGGCGAGAGCACGAGGCCGACAATAGCAGTTATGAGCGCGGAATGTCCCGTAGGTTCGGTGAGGAGGCCCACAAGCACCAGTATGGTGGTGTAGAATATGAGCACGGCGAACACCAGCCCCGTATATTCCTCCAGCCCCTTGATTACCTCCTTGCGTATACCTGAGAGAGTGCGGCTGTGCTTGACGACCACGTTTATCGCCACCATCGCGAAGCTCAGGAAGAGCGATGAGAGGAAGACCGCCACCACGATGATCAGTGTTGTGAGCGGATTGAGGTTCTGGATCGTGCTCGCGGATCTGACGAATATGCCACCGAGGTCGGTGAACGTCGGGAATGACGCGAACACCGGGATGAGGAACGCGACTATGAATGCTAGGGAGAACAGGAGAAGCATGCGTATGTTCTTAACATACATGTCAATAGCGTATCTTACAACGTTGGTCATCCTAATGCACAGCAGGCCGCGCGGCCTAATGGCTATTCTCTAAAAAGCTATATAATGATATTCAAATCATTCCGCGCATTGGCATCGTGCCGCATGCAGTCTGCGGTAACTTATCGCACATCACATGTCGGCGCGATACAGGTTTTGCATGCCCCTATGTCCCGGCTGGCTGTAACATACAAGTGTTACAGCAGCATGGAATTATGTGCCATTGCATGCAGTCTGTACCGAGAACGAGGCGTTGCCCACGTTCGCGACTATGCTCAGGATAGGTGCTGCGAGTAGCACTATTATGACCCCGATTATGCCTCCGAGTATGAGGCCCATAGCATAACCCTGCAGCGTGCCCTTCATGCCGCCAGTGGCGTGCGATACAGCGTATATCGTGCCTCCGAGCACTATGAGCGCGAGCGCTATTACGAATATGACCGTGTCTATTATGTGGTATATGCTGCACACTTCGTTGATTATTGTCTGCTCGGCGTTGTACGTTGATGCAGCGCCTACAAGCGAAATCAGGCTGAACAGAGCCAGCGCAGGCAATATGAACTTTGCGCTGGACAGCAGCTTGTGCATTCGTGATAGAGTTGTTAGACTGATGCCCATATAACACACTTCTTTGACTGAATTTTATCACTTATACATATACAACCAGATTTAAATATGTATCGGGATTGTGGAATTTTCATCGGTAAGATGGCGCATGTGCTTGTTTGATATGCATGGCTACCACAAGGAATATAATAAATGTTGCCAATTTTATTTCAAATGCTCATCGGGCGCGGAAGTGCGCACGTGCATGAAGTGGATTTATGTACATTCTGGGTGTGTGGGACGGTCATGATTCCGGGGCGGCGCTCATCGATGACGAGCAGGTAATATACGCCGCCAATGAGGAGCGCTTCACCAAGAGGAAGCTGGAGATGGTCTTCCCGCACAACGCAATCGCCGCTGCGCTCAAATACGCGGGCCTGAAGCCCTCTAACATAGACCATGTTGCTTACACTACGACGGAGTTTACCAAGACCCTGGAGCGAATCTACCCCCAGATGAAGGAATCGTACTACAAGTTCAGGCGAAGGAAGATGCCGAAGCCGTGGAACGACAGAATGAGGCACAACCTGAAGTACTCGCTCACAAGCATAGGGGTACTGCCATTATGCACGACGATAAGCAGCGCGTACATTAGGCGCCAGCTCAGGAAGGACGGTTTCACGCACAACTACAAGCTGCACGTGGTTGAGCACCACACTGCACACGCGGCTACCGCCGCATTTACTTCAGGGCTGAAGAACCAGCTGGTCATAACGCTTGACGGCCTCGGGGATGGGCTCTCCGGCTCGATAAGCACCCTCGACAACGGGAAGTTCGAGAGGAAACAGGCGATAAGCGCCAGGGACTCGCTAGGCATACTCTACGAGCAGGTTACCAACCTGCTCGGGATGAGGGAGCTGGAGGACGAGGGCAAGATAATGGCCATGGCCGACTACTCCTACCCGTTCGATTTCGATGATAACAAGCTCAAGGACTTCTTCAAGGTAACAGGCACGACGATGCATGCGAAGTACGGGCCGCTAAGGCAGTACACCGAGCTCGAGAAGATATCATGGCAGATACCTAGGGAGCAGACCGCTTACATGGCGCAGCAGCTCCTAGAGGTGGAGCTGGCCAAGCTTGCTAGCAACGCTATCGACAGGTATGGTTTCGGCAACGTCTCTTTCGCAGGCGGCCTGTTCTCCAACGTGAAGGCGAACATGAAAATCAGGAACCTTGAGGCGCTCAAGAGATGGTATATCTTCCCGCACATGGGCGACGGCGGCATAGCGTTGGGGGCCGCCCTCTACACTAACTACCTGATAACAGGCAGGACCGAGTACGACTTCTCGGCATACCTGGGAGACGGGTACTCAGCTGAAGACGTGAAAAAGGCAGTGGAACCGCACAAGGAGATATCAGTAGTGGAAGATGGGGCCAGGGGGCAGGGTAAGCATGCGGCTGAGCTCATAGACGATGACAATTACATACTCTGGTTCCAGGGCAGGATGGAGTACGGCCCGAGGGCTCTCGGCAACAGGAGCATACTCGCGAAGAGCGAGTCGCAGAAGGTCAAGGACAGGCTGAACCTCTACGTCAAGAAGAGGGAGTGGTTCCAGCCCTTCGCACCATCGATGCTCGAGGAGGACGCGCCAAGGCTGCTCAAGTACGACGGAAAGGGGCGCAGCACCTTCATGACGATGGCGTATGAGACGAACGAGGAATCGAGGAGCCTGATGAACTCGGTCACCCATATCGACGGCACGGCAAGGCCGCAGACCGTCGCGGATGAGAACGCTGCATACATGGACCTGCTCAAGAACGTGAAGAGGAGCACCGGCTACGGCGTGGTGCTCAACACGAGCTTCAACATACACGGCAAGCCGATAGTGA